>SFLS01000004.1 GCA_004554485.1 Oscillospiraceae bacterium
GGCCAGCATCACGCTGGGGGTGGTCTCCTTCTGGAACTCCTTGTCTTCGATGAGGCGGTCCACACCGTACAGGGCCACGCGGCGATAGTCGCCGATGATACGTCCGCGGCCATAGGCGTCGGGCAGACCGGTGATGACGTGGCTGCTGCGGCAGGCACGCATTTCGGGTGTGTAAGCATCAAAAACACCGGCGTTGTGGGTCTTGCGGTGAACGGTAAAGAATTCCTCCACTTCGGGGTCGAGATGATAGCCGTTATCCTCGCAGGCCTGCTTTGCCATCCGGATCCCGCCGTAGGGCATCATCGCGCGCTTGAAGGGCTTATCGGTCTGGAAGCCGACAATCTTTTCCTTCTCCTTATCCAGATAGCCGGGGCCGTGGCTGAGGATGGTGGAAACAATCTTGGTATCCATATCCAGCACGCCGCCCGCCTCACGCTCTTTCTTGGAGAGCTCCAGCACCTGCTGCCACAGGGCGGTGGTATCGGCGGTGGGGCCTTTCAAAAAGCTCTCGTCGCCATCGTAGGGAGTATAGTTGCGCATGATAAAATCACGCACGTCGATCTCGGTTTCCCAGCGGCCGCCGACAAATTCTTTCCATTCGTTACGCATGTTTCATTACCTCCCAGTATCAGTGTTTTTCTATTTCCGGCCCTCTTGTGCAAGTTGTATAATTTTAGACATCTTTTTCACAAGGCTTGTGAAAAATGCACAGCAAGAGTCTTTTTTGTCGTCCCTATTGTAATATAGTTCTCACAAGTTGTCAACAGTTTAACAAGAGTTTATCTGCTGTAAGTTCTTTACTTATTCTCTTTTGATTATACTATACCATTTTAGTATAATTATTGCAAGTGACAAAATGACAAAATATAAACAAAATGCGGTATGCAATTTACACATACCGCATAGTTTTATTCGGTTTTGGGGTGTATATCCATCGCAAAGAGGTATTATTCAGCGGGCGTATTGACCGCAAAGGGCGGCCGGAGCGACGGGCGGGGCCGCTTTTGCTCCCGGACGGTGCGCAGGATAAGCTCCGGGCTGAGTTCCGGGTTGATGGTGGTGCGGGCCTGCAGCGCCACCAGCGCCGCCCCCATGGCAAAATCGATGGTATCCCCCAGCCAGAACTTTTTCTGCGCGCTGTACAGCAGACCCGCCATGAAGCTGTCCCCCGCGCCGGTGGCGTTTTCCACCTTCTGCAGCGGACGGGTGCGGCTCCAAAGCCGCTGGCCGGCGGTATCGGCATAATAGCAGCCGCGGGCGCCGGCGCTGATGATGACCCGGCGCACCCCCTGTGCCAGGATCGCTTCCGCCGCGCGGAAGTAGTCGGCCTCCCCGCGGATACTGCGCCCCGAAAGGGTCTCGGCCTCCAGCCGGTTGGGCTTGAGGGTATCGATTCCGCGCAGCACCGGACGCATCCGGCGGGCATAGGCGGTGGAAACCGGATCGGCAAAGATGGGGACCTGCGCCCCGAAGGTGCGGATGATATAGCGCAGCGTTTCCTGCGGCAGGCAGCCATCCACCACGATGGCGGCAGCCGCCGACAGCTTGTCCCGCAGCGGTTCCAGGCGCGCGGGGGTCAGCTCCTGCAGGATGCGCATATCGCTGAGGGCCACAGCCATTTCGCCGTCGCTGCGGTGAATGGAAACATAGGACGAGCTGGTTCGCCCCGGCAGGGTGATGAGGCTGTCCACTGCGATGCCGCAGCCCCGGCAGTGGGCGCGGATGCGTTCGCCGTACATATCGTCCCCCACGGTGGTGATCAGGCGGGTAGGCAGCCCCAGCCGGGCCGTATTTTCGCAAACATTGCGGGTAACGCCGCCCACCGAAACGCTGAGCGTGCCGGGATTGCTGTCCTCCATGACCAGTTTGCCGGCGCTTTCGCCCATGATATCCACATTGGCGGCTCCGATGCCGACGATCTCCTGCTGCAAGGCGAAGCCCTCCCTTTTCCCAGTGTAATCCCCTTTATTATACACCAAAAGGCGGCGGTTGCAAGACCCGGCGGCGGTCTGTGCGCAGGGGGCGGCGCAGCCGCGCGCCCGCAGGGCGCGCGGCTGCGCCGCCCCGGCCCGCGGTGTGCCGCTATCCGTCGAAGGAGACCAGCAGGCGCTCGGCGGAAGCGGCGCTGGTGCGGGTATACCGCGGGATGCGGATCAGGCAGGCCGGGTCCCGGCTCAGGCGGCAGGGCTTGCCCTCCACCCCCAGCGAGGCGGTAAAGCCCAGCTCCTCCAGCAGAACCTGGCTGTTGCGGCTGTAGGAGCCGAACGGGAAGGTAAAGGTATTGGGCCGCCAGCCGGTCATCTCCTCGATGCGGTCCTGCGCTTTTTTCAGGTCGGCGCCCACCGTTTCCACATAGTGCTCCGACGATTCATCCCGGCGCTGCGCCACACCGCGGCGGTTACCGCCCGTTTTGTGCAGGTTATAGGTGTGGTTCTGGATCTCGACCAGGCCGCTTTGCATCATCTCATTGATCATATCCCAGGTCAGGTGGGAGTAATTTTCCTTGTTTTCCTCCAGCCCGCTGTACTTGTCGGTCTCCCCCACAATGATGGAAATGACTGCTCTCATCTGGTATTTCTGCAGCAGCGGATAGGCGTTGAGGTAGTTGTTGTAGTAGCCGTCGTCAAAGGTGAGCATCACCGGCTTTTCGGGCAGCGGTGTTCCCTGCCGGACGTAGGCGATCACATCGCTCATCACCACCGTGGTGTAGCCCTGCTGCTGCAGATACTGCAGATCCCGTTCCAGCGCCTCGGGGGTGATGACATAGTCCCCCGCCTTTTTGGGGTTGGAGTGGATGGAGTGATACATCAGCACCGGCATTTTGACCTCCTTGGGGACCGAAAGCGCCCGGACGGCCGGCAGGATGCGGCCGCTGCCCCACCAGACCGCTCCCAGCAGCAGAACTGCCGCCAGCGCCGTCACCAGGATCCGTTTCCACCGTGCCATAGACTGCGCGCCTCCTTACTCCGTCGGAATAAATTCGTACCGCTGATGGTATTCCCCGTCCGTCCCCTGCACCACGGTGCTGCGCCGGCCGGAAAGCAGCCGGACAATCTGGTACACATCAATCCAGATCTCGCCGTTGCCCTCCTTCTGGCTCTCGTCAAAGATCAGCTGCATCCCGAAGTGCAGATGCGGCACCTTCATCCCGTTGGTCTCCTCGGTATCGCTGTACCCCGTCATGCCCACATAACCGATGACCTGCCCCGCTGTGACCTCATCCCCCTCCTTCAGATCCTTTACATAAGGGTGGCCCTTTTGCAGATGGGCGTAGTAATAGTACCGCAGGGTATCCCGGCTGCGGATGCCGATGCGCCAGCCGCCGTAGCGGTTCCAGCCCAGCGCCTCCACCGTACCGCTTTCCACCGCCACCACCGGCGTCCCTACCCCGGCCATCAAATCGTTGCCCAAATGCTCCCGCCGGTAGCCGTAGCTGCGGGAGCTGCCGAAGTCATCGTAATGGGAAAAGCCCCATCCCCGCGCAATGGGACAAAAGGCAATAAGGCCGTAGCCGCTCTCTACCACCGGCTCACCGTTTTCCCCCTCGTGGTACCACTGGTAGCCGCCCAGCATATTGCCCAGCACCGCGCTGTACGCCCGGTAGTAATAGTCATAATATTGATTCCCCTCCGCCAGCTCCGCCATACTCTGCCCGGCTTCCCGCTTTTTGCGCAGGGCGGCCAGGTCGCTGTACCGGTAGCGGGAAAAATTGCCGCCGTAGCGGCACCCCAGCCACGCCAGCGATTCGATCCAGTCCAGGTGCGTCTCGCTTTCCACGGTGGCAATATCCATCTGCATGGCGGCCTGCATCGCCTCGTAGATCGGGGTAAAGTCCACCCACTTCAGCGGCTCCGGCGCGGCGGCGGCCGTCGTCTGCACCAGATGCACCGTCAGCAGGCAGCTGACCGGCAGCAGAAGCGCCGCCGCCCACAGCAGCACCCTGCGCGCCCGCCACAAACGATACATTTTGCCACCCCCGCCGTCTGTTTCTTTTGCCATTCTATGCGCCGCCCCTTGACGGTATCCCAGCCGGAACGCTATACTGAAAAAAGAAAAGGAGGGAACCGACATGATACGACACATCGTACTGTACCGTTTGAAGGAAAGCGCCGCCGGCCGCGAGAAAGCCGAAAACGCCCGGCTGATGAAGGAAAAGCTGGAGGCGCTCAACGGCCGCATCGACGGGCTGCACGGTCTGCGGGTGGACCCCGACTGCAACGCCCGCCAGTTTGACCTGTGCCTGACGGCCGACTTTGACGACCTGCAGGCGCTGCGGCATTATAAAAGCCACCCGCTGCACGTCGCGGCTTCGGATTTCGTCCATGAGGTGATGGCCGAGCGAGCCGGCCTTGATTTTGAGCTGTAACATCCTTTTGCCACCGGTTGCGGTAATGCCAGCAAAAGGCGGTGGCCTGCCACCGCCTTTTTTGTTATCATAGCGGCGACACCACAAAAAGGAGCATATTTGTACCGCCGCCGGCCATATTCCGTCTGGCGCCTGCGCTTCGCCGTGCGATTTCGGCCGCTTTGCCTTTTTGTCCCATTCCTTTCCGTATTTCCCCTGACCGGATCGTGTCCCCCCCGCGGCAGGCGGGGGAGGTTCTTTTCCCACGCCGTATTGCCGCTCGGGAGCGTCTATCGTCGGACGGCTTTTGGCAGCAAGAAAACCGCCCCGGCAATTGCCGGAGCGGTTTTATTATTCAAAAGAAGCTTACAGCTTGGATCAGGCTGCGGTGGTGGCCAGCAGGATGTAGCTGAGGATAAACAGTGCGGACAGGATGTACATCAGTACGGGCACTTCCTTGGCTTTGCCGCGGGCCAGCTTGATGAGGGTGTAGGAGATGATACCGAAGCCGATGCCATCCGCGATGGAGTAGGCAAAGGGCATCATGGCGATGGTGAGGAAGCAGGGGATGGCGGTCTCCATATCGGACCAGTCGACCTTCAGCACGCCCTTCATCATGAACACGCCGACGATGATAAGCGCGGGAGCGGTAGCCGCGGAGGGAACGATGCCCGCTACGGGAGCCAGTACGATGGCCAGCAGGAACAGGATACCGGTGGTGAGGGAGGTCAGACCGGTGCGGCCGCCGTCCTCAATGCCGGTGGAGGACTCAACGAAGGTGGTAACGGTAGAGGTACCGATGAGAGCGCCGGTGCAGGTGGCAATGGCGTCCGCGATCAGGGCGCGGTCACCGCCGGGGAAGTTGCCGTTCTCATCCAGCATACCGGCGTTGCCGGCAGTGCCCAGCAGGGTACCAACGGTATCGAAGCAGTCGCAGATCGTGAAAGTGATGACAGCGGTAAGGAAGGGTACGATACCGCCGGCAGTGAATGCGCCGGCAAAATCCAGCTTGAAGGCTACGGAAGAGAAGGCTTCGCCGATTCCGGCAACGGTGAGGGTATCGGGGAGATGGGTCTCGCCCATGAAGATGCCGATGACGGTAGTGACGATGATGCCGATGAAGATGGCGCCCTTGACACGGTAGGCAACCAGAACGGCGGTGATGATCAGACCGATGAGGGCCAGCAGCGCGGCGCCCTTGGTGATGGAGCCCATATCGGTGTAGGAGCCGGCGGCGCCGGAACCGAAGGCGGTAACAATGTTGACGTTAAACATGCCGATGAGGGCAATGAAGAAGCCGATACCGGCGGAAATGGCTGCCTTTAGGGAAGCGGGGATCGCCTCAATGATCTTCTTACGCAGGGGGCTGATGGTTACGACCAGGAACAGCACGCCGGAAATGAATACGATCGCCAGAGCCTGCTCCCAGGTGTAGCCCATGCCGAAGCATACGGTAAAGGTAAAGAAGGTATTCAGGCCCATGCCGGGGGCCTGGCAGAACGGCACATTGGCCAGGAACGCGGTGAGCAGACAGCCGATGGCGGCGGAAACGCAGGTGGCTACCATTACGCCGGTCTGGTTCATACCGGTCATACCCAAATAGGTAGAGTTGACGAAGATGATGTACGCCATCGCAAAGAAGGTGGTGATACCGGCCAAAATTTCGGTTTTGACATCGGTACCGTGGGCTTTGAGCTTAAACAGCTTTTCCATTTTGTTGCTCCTTTATAATATTATTTTGGCAAACAAAAACGACAGGGCCCCATAACATAGTACCAGCATTTACGGTGTGGTGTAGAGACGCCCGAACCATATTATCGGGCATATATGAGCGAAGTCATATTTTGTTTACATTTGTAGTTTAGCACGAGTTTTTCTCCCCTGCAAGGGGTTCCTTGCGGATTTTTTATTTTTGTCGGTTTGACATATCTTCCACAAAAATCCGTCCTTTGGTTGGTGCAAGATGACAAACATCCCCTTCTATATTTCGGGAAAGGGGACGGCTTTTCCCTGCTTCGCTTTTTCCCTTCCCGCCGTACCCGGCAAGCTTCTGCGGCCTCCCGGCCGGCCCGCAGGGCCGGCCGGGAGGCCGCGGCGATCGCAGATCGCCGGTTTCGGCTGCACCGAAACGCCCTGCGGGCGCCGCCGGGAGTTGGCATACACCCCCCGGAGCGGGCAGCAAAAAAGGGCGCCGTGCGGCGCCCCTGTGGACAATGGTTTCCTCAGTACCAGAACGCGACGCACAGCATCATGGCGGCGCTCAGGACTATCATGGCGATCACGCCGGAACTGCCCAAAAACAGCCGACGCTTTTCCGGTTCGGTAAGCGGGATGCCGCCGCAGCGCAGCCGCACCTTTTTGCGGTGCCGCCACAGGATGACCGTCCCCGCGGTCACCACCGCCAGCAGGCACCAGCCAAACAGCGCGGTCAGCACCGGGTTGTCGGCGTCGACTACAGCCTGAGAAACGGTCATACCCAGCAGATTCACCAGGAAATGCAGCAGCACGGTATACCGGATCCCGCCGGTGCGCAGCGCCACATAGGCAAAAACGGCACCCACCGCAAAGGCGTAGAAGAACTGTCCCAGGTTGCCGTGGAACAGCCCGAAGAGAAACGCCGAACCGAAGATGGCAAGGCCCTCTCCCCAGGCGGAAAGCCGCCGCAGCAGGATATCGCGGAACACCCATTCCTCCAGCAGGGGCGCCAGCACGACGCCGAAAAGGAATACCAGCCAGGGGTTGCTGCCGGAGACCATCCCCGACAGAAGATCCCCCGCCTGCTCTCCGCGCAGGGCGCTGATGCCGCTGTTGACGGCAAGCCCCAGCAGGTTGGTCAGGTAGACCACGGCATAGCTGACCAGCGCCAGCGCGCCGAACTGCTTTGCCGTTACCCGCTTGCGGCCGGCAGAGGGCTGCTTGGGAACGCGGCGGAGCATCAGCAGCAGGACCGGCAGGCCCAGCCCGTAGTTGGCCAGGTCGGTGATGACCCACTGGAACCATTCGCTCTGCAGAAAGGCGATCATCCCGCGGCTGCCCGCCATGGCCAGGAACTGGCACAGCAGCATCAGCAGCAGCGCGCCGCCCTGCGCCAGCGCCATCATGGCAAAGCAGGCCCAGCCGATGCGGGAAAACTCCCGCCGGGCCCGAAGGCGGTAATCGGGGTGCGCTTCGTCCCCCTGCGGTTGGCACGGGATATATTCGGTCATGGCAGCTCCTTTCCCGATCGAATGGATCATATCGGCAAGATAATAGCTGATTATAGCCCAATTTCCGCTCCCTTGTCAAATGGCTTTTTCCCCGCCCATTCGGTCGGCCGTCATCTCATTTAAACAAAAAGAATTTCCCGGTGATGGCCCGGCCAAAGAAAACCGCCACCGCCAGCAGCGCCCATATTGCTGTGCTGCGTTTGATCCTCTTCCGGCGTTTTTCCATCTTTTCCGGTTCCATTTCGCCTATCGGCTCTTCCATCACCGCATAACGCATAAAGTCCACCCCGATCGAGGAAAGAAACGCCAGCAGCTCCGCTGCGCACATCATGACATAGGTGATGCTGTCTGCTTCTTTGTAATTCATTTCATTAACGGTCAAAATCAGCGCCCAGGCAAAATAGGCTGCTATACTTAAAAAACTCCACCATTCTTTTTTCTCTATTTTGTCGTTCATGCTTCTCTCCTCTTCCGCGGTAGGGCCTGGCCGCCAAAAGGCGGCCAGGCCCGCAAGCGATTATCTCTTTATATGATGCACTTTTTCATCAGTTCATAAATAAAGATAGCTATAATAACTGCTGTCATTGCAATGTATCCCCATCGTTCTCTTCGGCTTTCATTTTTCTCCGTTTGCGCCTGTTCCTCTTTTGGCGCCGGCACCAGACAGTCAAGCCAGAGCAAAATCAGCAGGATCAGATACTTGGCTCCATACAGCAGAATCATCGCTACACGTGATCCCACATCTTCTGCCAACATGTTTCCGATCCAGACCATATAAAACGCACTCCACAGTAACCCAATTAATATGGCTCGACGGCGGTTTTTGCTTCTATCCATAACAGTTCACCTCAGTTTGTCGGGTACCCCGTAAAGTTGTAACTCAAAGAGGCGGTTTCAAGGGGATTGCTGCCTGCATTAAAATCCGCCTTCAAAGAATACTGCTTGACGGTAATGTACGGAACATTCCCTATTTTTGATTCATTCCTATCTGCTTGTTGTTTTCTCTTTCCTTACTTTCTTCTTTCTCCTTTTCTGCCGCTTTGGTAACTGCATCGGTTTCACCTCCGTTTTCCCCTCTGTGGCCATTTCATCATAACATATCAATATAGCCAATTCTATTGACGATATCTCCCAAAAATTTTGTCTATTATTATCAAAGGCGCGAAGAAAAAGCTCCCTTTCGGGAGCCTTTTTGTTGTATTTTTTTATTTTTTCCGCTGCCTGATCAGCCGGATGACCGCCAGCACTGCGGCATACAGCACACCGGCGATTGCCCAGATGATCCAGCTGTACCGGGGCTGACAGTTCCCGCGCGGGCCAAAGGTATAGAACAGGAAGATAGCGGTGACCGCCAGCCAGTAGATCACGCTCACCGGCCCGGTAATGTTTTTCCTGGATTTTTCATCGCGGGTATAGTCGCCCTCCTCCAGCAGCTTTTCCATGGCGCCGTTCACCGTTCCGCCATACACAAAGAAATAGGTTCCTATTCCCACAAGCGCCAGCAGCACACATACCGCCATCACCGCCAAGAAGTCCCGGCCGCTGAATGCCGCCGCGAACAGGGGCAGCACCGAAAGGATACACAGCATCGTCCCTATCAGGTTCATTCTGTCGTAGGCGGGCTTAAACGCCTTCTGCCGCTCCTTCACCATGCCGGTCACGCCGTATTCCGTCTCAAACGGTTCCTTCTCCAGGAAATCGTACTCCTTTGCCTTATTGCCGCAGGAGATAAACAGCGCCACCGCTATGGCCACCAGCACGATCAAAACACATAGCCCGATGCCTCCTGCCGCATCTTCGGTAATGCGAACAGCCGAAACCGAAAGCTCGCTCAGCCCGCCCAGCCCGATCAGCGCGATCGGCGAAAACACGCACAGCATCGTCGCCAGCGCCATCTTGGGGGCGGCGGCCCGGCGCAGCGCCAGATAGTCGGAGGCCTGCGCCATCGTGACGCGGCGCAGCACCGGAGCGGCGTCGCATTCCGCGGGCTGGCTCTCCTCCAGTTCATCCTTCAACAGGTAATCGGTGGTCACGCCGAACAGCCGGCTCATCTGCACCACCTTATCCAGGTCGGGGATGGACTGCGCTCCCTCCCATTTGGAGACCGACTGCCGCGTGACCGACAGTTTTTCCGCCAGTTCCTCCTGCGACCAGCCCTCTTTTTTGCGCAACTCGATGATTTTATCTGCCAGGATCATTATTAAGCTCCTCCTTTTCGGGCAACGCTTGCCGCGCGCCTCTGATGCCGTTATGATACCGCCTGGGACGGTTGCATACCAGAAAGACGGCTGTCAAATTTGTCAACCGGCGGTTGCAATTACCCGTTTTGCGCCACTTTGGGGCGTTTGGTGCGCCTCGCCGGTCCGCCCGCAGGGCAAACCGTCCTTCGGACGGTTTCGGCGTAGCCGAAACGCCCTGCGGGCGTCCCCTGCGCGCACCCGGCCCCAGCGGACAAAAAGGCGCAGAGCGTCCCTTCGGGGGGAAGGGTCTGCCCTGCGCCTATCGGCTTTGAGCTGTTTATTTCTTCAGCGCCTCATAGGCCGCCACGGCGCAGGCCACCGTCGCGCCGACCATGGGGTTGTTGCCCATGCCGATCAGGCCCATCATCTCGACGTGCGCGGGCACGGAGGAGGAACCGGCAAACTGGGCGTCGCCGTGCATACGGCCCATGGTATCGGTCAGCCCGTAGGAAGCCGGGCCGGCCGCCATGTTATCGGGGTGCAGGGTACGGCCGGTGCCGCCGCCGGAAGCCACCGAGAAATACTTGACGCCGTTTTCGTAGCACCATTTTTTATAGGTGCCGGCCACGGGGTGCTGGAACCGGGTGGGGTTGGTGGAATTGCCGGTGATGGAAACATCCACCTTTTCCAGCTTCATGATCGCCACGCCCTCCTGTACATCGTTGCAGCCATAGCACTTGATCTTGGCGCGCTCGCCCTCTCCGAAGGGGACCTCGCGCACCACCTTCACCTCGCCGGTGGAAAAGTCAAAATCGGTCTCCACATAGGTAAAGCCGTTGATGCGGCTGATGATGTAGGCAGCGTCCTTGCCCAGCCCGTTCAGGATGACGCGCAGCGGCTCCTTGCGGGCCTTGTTGGCGTTGCGGGCAATGCCGATGGCGCCCTCCGCGGCGGCAAAGGATTCGTGCCCCGCCAAAAAGCAGAAGCACTTGGTCTCATCCCGCAGCAGCATCGCGCCCAGGTTGCCGTGGCCCAGTCCCACCTGGCGCTGTTCCGCCACCGAACCTGGCACGCAGAAGGCCTGCAGGCCCACGCCGATCATCTCGCTGGCTTCGGCGGCGCTCTTTACGCCCTTTTTCAGCGCCAGCGCGGTGCCCAGGGTATAGGCCCAAACGGCGTTATCAAAGGCAATGGGCTGTACGCCCTTTACAATCTCCTCCACGTTGATGCCGTGCTGCAAAGCGAGGTCACGGGCGTCTTCCAGGGTATTCATGCCGTATTCCTTCAGGCACGCCTCGATGCGGGGCATCCGTCTTTCCTGTCCTTCAAATTTAGCCATCGTCGTGTCCTCCTTTTCTTATTCTTCTCTGGGGTCGATGTACCGGGGCGCGTCGGCAAAGCGGCCGTAGGTACCGGTATTGCTGCGGTAGGCCTCCTCCGGGCTTTTGCCGTGGCGGATATCCTCCATCATCTTGCCCAGCCGGACAAACTGATAGCCGATGGCCTCGCCGTTCTCATCCAGGGCGACCTTGGTGATATAGCCCTCCGCCAGCTCCAGGTAGCGCACGCCCTTGGCGCCGGTGGAAAAGATGGTGCCGGTCTGGCTGCGCAGGCCCTTGCCCAGGTCCTCCAGCGAAGCGCCGATGGGCAGACCGTCCTCGCTGAACGCGGTCTGGGTGCGGCCGTAGGCCAGCTGCTTAAAGATCTCCCGCATCGCCACATTGATGGCGTCGCAGACCAGATCGGTGTTCAGGGCCTCCAGCAGCGTTTTGCCGGGCAGGATCTCGCCGGCCATAGCGGCGGAATGGGTCATGCCGGAGCAGCCGATGGTCTCCACCAGCGCCTCCTCGATGATGCCGTTTTTTACATTAAGGGTCAGCTTGCAGGCGCCCTGCTGCGGTGCGCACCAGCCAATCCCGTGGGAAAGGCCGGAAATATCGGTGATCTGATACGCCTTAACCCAGCGTCCCTCCTCCGGGATGGGGGCGGGACCGTGGTGCGGGCCTTTGGTCACGGGGCACATACATTCTACTTCGTGGGAATAGTTCATCGCGCATTCTCCTTCCGATCAGACTTTGTTGCAGAAATAACATTGTGATTAAAATAACAATACCACATTTATTATAGTGTCCTCCCGTGCCTTTTGCAAGGGTTTCGGATAATATTTTGCCGGAAAATGCCCCCTGCCCCGCCGCAGGCCGCAAAAATTAACAGTTTGGCCACAGCCTGTTCCCCTCTTTTATTTGACACCGCCCCCCACGGGCGGTAGAATAAGGAGGTAAAGCCTGTGAATCTCATGATAAAGGAGCGACATTCCGATATGGGACTTGTTGATAAACTGTTCGGTTCCTACAGCGCCAAGGAGCTCAAGCGCATCCGCCCGCAGGTGGAGGCTGTGCTGGGCCTGGAGGAGCATTACCGCGCCATGGATAACCACACGCTGCAGGGGGAAACCGCCCGTCTGAAGGGGCTGCTGGCACAGGGCAAAACGCTGGAGGACATCCTGCCGGAGGCCTTTGCCGCCTGCCGAGAGGCCGCCGACCGGGTGCTGGGGATGCGTCACTTCCCCGTACAGGTCATGGGCGGCATCATTCTGCACCAGGGCCGCATTGCGGAAATGAAGACCGGCGAAGGCAAAACGCTGGTGGCCACCCTGCCCGCCTACCTTAACGCGCTGGGCGGCAAGGGCGTACACATCGTCACCGTCAACGAATACCTGGCCCGCCGCGACAGCGAGTGGATGGGCAACCTGTACCGCTGGATGGGCCTGAGCGTAGGGCTGGTGGTCAGCGGCATGAGCCCCGAGGAAAAGCGCGCCGCCTACAACGCCGATATTACCTACGGCACCAACAACGAATTCGGCTTTGACTACCTGCGGGATAACATGGTGGTCTATAAGAGAAATTGCGTCCAGCGCGGCTGGAACTACGCCATCGTGGATGAGGTGGACTCCATCCTTATCGATGAGGCCAGGACCCCCCTGATCATCAGCGGCGCCGGGGAAAAATCCACCGACCTGTACGAAAAGGCCGACCGCTTTGCCGCCACCCTCACCCCGCTGCGGGTCAAGGAGATGGACGCCAAGGACGACCAGGAGGATATTAAGGCGGATTACATCGTGGATGAAAAGGCCCGTACCGCCACCATTACGCCGCAGGGTGCCCGCAAAGCGGAGCAGTACTTCGGTATTGATAGTCTGAACGACCCCGAAAATCTGACGCTGGCGCATCACATCAACCAGGCCATTGCCGCCCGCGGCGTCATGCAGCGGGATATCGACTATGTGGTTAAGGACGGCGAAGTCATCATCGTCGATGAGTTCACCGGCCGCCTGATGATCGGCCGGCGCTATTCCAACGGCCTGCACCAGGCCATCGAGGCCAAGGAACATGTCACCGTCGCACGGGAAAACCGCACCCTGGCCACCATTACCTTCCAGAACTACTTCCGGATGTACAGCAAGCTGGCAGGCATGACCGGTACCGCCATGACCGAGGAACAGGAGTTCCGGGATATCTACCGACTGGATGTGGTGGAGCTGCCCACCAACAAACCGTTGATCCGTCAGGATCTGCCCGACGCCGTGTATAAGACGCAGCGGGGCAAATATTCCGCCATTCTGGATATCATCGCGGAATGCCATGGCCGGCAACAGCCCATTCTGGTGGGTACCACCTCCATCGAAAAATCCGAAATGCTCAGCAAGATGCTGAAGGCCCGCGGCATTCCCCACGAGGTGCTGAACGCCAAGTACCACGAAAAGGAGGCGGAGATCGTCGCACAGGCCGGTAAGCCCGGGGCGGTCACCATTTCCACCAACATGGCGGGCCGCGGCACCGATATCATGCTGGGCGGCAACGCTGAGTATCTGGCCAAGGACGCCCTGCGCCGCGAGGGCATGGAGGAGGACCTGCTGTACGAGGCAACCGCCTACGGCGAAACGCAGGATGAGGAGATCCTGGCCGCCCGCCGGCGCTTCCAGGAGCTGCTGGCCAAGTACAAACAGGAGATCGCCCCCGAGGCGGAAAGGGTGCGTCAGGCCGGCGGCCTTTACATCCTGGGCACCGAGCGGCATGAGAGCCGCCGCATCGATAACCAGCTGCGCGGCCGCGCCGGCCGTCAGGGCGACCCCGGTATGACCAAATTTGTCATCTCGCTGGAGGACGACCTGATGCGGCTGTTCGGCGGGGAGCGTCTGCAGGCGATGATGGACAGCATGGGCGTGGATGAAACAATGCCCATCGAAGCCAAGCTGCTTTCCAACTCCATTCAGTCGGCGCAGGCGCGCATTGAGGGAATGCACTTTGAAATGCGTAAGAACGTGCTGAAATACGATGACGTCATGAACCGTCAGCGCGAGATCATCTACTCCCAGCGCCGCCGCGTCCTGGATGGAGAGTCTGTTTCGGACAGCATCCGGAAAATGATGGAGGAGTATATCCCCTCCTGTGTCGACCAGTACCTGGTGGATGAAAAGAACCACGAGGAATGGAATCTGGACGGCCTGCGGGATCACTTCATGGGCTGGATCACTGTCGAAGGCGATCTGCGCATCCCGACCGAGGAGCTGGCCCGTATGAGCCGCGGCGACATTGCCGCGCTGCTGCTGCAGAAGGCCGAGACCCGCTACCAGGCCCAGCGCGAGCTGTTCGGCGACGTCTTTGAGGAAATCGAGCGGGTGGTGCTGCTGCGCAACGTGGATACCCTGTGGATGGATCACATCGACGCCATGGAGGAGCTCAAGCGCGGCATCGGCCTGCGTGGCTATGCCCAGCAGGATCCGGTGGTGGCCTACCGCCTGGAGGGCTTTGAGATGTTCGATCAGATGATCGAGAGCATCAAGGAGAATACCATCAAGATGCTGCTGACCATCCGTCCCCGTCCCCAGGCCGAGATCAAGCGTGAGCAGACCATGAAGCCGCTGGCTACCGGCGAGGACGGCACCGTCAAAAAGGTCCCCATGAAGGCCGACAAAAAGAAGCCCGGCCGCAACGATCCCTGCCCCTGCGGCAGCGGCCTGAAGTATAAAAAGTGCTGCGGTAAATAATGCCCGTACTGAAAAAGGACGCCTGTCGGCGTCCTTTTTTATGGTGTCTTTCCGCAGGTGGGCAAAAGGCCCCGGGACGGCCCGCAGGGCGTTTCGGCCTTCGGCCGAAACCGGCGGGCTTCGCCCGCCGCGGCCGCCTGCGGCGGCCGGCCCTGCGGGCCGCGCCTGCTATCCCTCTTTTTTCGGTCTCCGCCGCAGCACCGCCCGTCCCGTGAAGAACACCAGCACCGCCGCGAGAAGATTGGCGGCGACGGCCGGCAGGAGCTCCCCGCCGGTCAGGCTGGGCAAACCGCCGTCCCACAGGTGCGGCAGATGCCCCCGCAGCCCGAACAACAGGATGACCCAGCCCCATACCGGCAGCGTGTACTGCGTTTTACCTAAACGGCGCAGCAGCGCCCACAGGTACCACAGCATCAGCCCCCACAGCAGAAAGGCAGCCGCTAAATAAAGCGCGCTGAAGCGGATGTGCCCGCCGGAATACAGGATCGGATTAAAAATAACAGCCGGTCCGAACCCCATAATATAGGGCGCCCCCCAAAACAGCGTCCCCAGCGTCATGCCGCCGATGACGTAGCCCGCGTCACGGCGCATGGCAAGACAGAGTATGGCGCAGAGCAGCAGATAGGCCGCCGGGATAAGCACGGCCAGGTTGAACACCAGCCCCAGCACGGCAGCCAGCAGCCCCACCCCCAGCAGCACATACCCCACGGTACGCTGCCCCTGGGCCGCCGGGCGGGGCGCCGGGGCGCCCGGGGATTCCGCGGCAGCCGGGTCTGCCGGCTCCTGCTCCTCCCCCTTCACCAGCTCGTCCAGCGTGATACCGAACAGCCCGGACAGCGCGATCAGCCGGTCCAGGTCCGGCAGGCTGCCGTCCGTTTCCCATTTGCTCACCGCCTGCCGGGATACGTTCATCCGCCCGGCCAGCTCCCCCTGTGAAAGCCCCAGCCTGTTCCTGTGGTATGCAATTCTCTCTCCCAGCGTCATACGCGGCACCGTCCTTTCGGGTTTCTTTGCGGCACAGTATAGCAAAACGCCCGCCCGGTATCAACCAAGCGGGGGTTGTTTTTCGTCAACCGGCAGTTGCCGCGCTCTTTTTTACAGCTCCAGCCGCAGCCCCACACCCACCTCGGTCACCGGCAGCGCCTGCCGCAGCGCCGCCTTGGCCGCCAGGCAGACACAGTGGCAGGGATACAGCGCCATCGGCCCCTGTTCGCGCAGCAGCGCCGCCGTCCGGCGCAGCGTTTCGTCCTCCGCCAGCAGGTGGAACCCGCCCAGGATGCCGCAGACCGGCTTCCCGGTCACCCGGCGGGCCTGCGCAACGATATTGCAGATACCGCTGTGGCTGCATCCGGTCAGCACAAACGTCCCCTCTGGGGTCCGCAGCGCCAGGGCGGTATCCTCCGTCAAAGGATCGGGCTGCCAGCCCGCGGCGGTCCGCCGCTCCCCGATAGGCTGTCCCTCAAACGGCGTTTCGCGCGGGATCTCTCCCAGAAAAACCGCGTGCCGGCTGATCACCAGCGGCCGTTTTGTCAGGGTCAGGCGGGCGCCGCCCCGCTCCAGCTCCTCGGCCGTTACCGGGCAGCCGATGTCCAGTCCGCCCGCCCGCTTGGGGAAAAAACAGTCCGGGTGGGCAATCACCTCCGTGTTTTTCAGCCAGCCCGCCTCCAGCAAAGGCCGCAGGCCTCCGGTGTGGTCGTTGTGCCCGTGGGAAAGCACCACCTGCGTCGCAGTCCTCAGGTCAATCCCCATCGCGGCGGCATTCTGCAGCAGCAGGTCGGAATAGCCCGTATCAAACAGGATCCGCCGGTCTTCGTCCTCCAGCCAGCAGCAAAGGGCCGGCTCGCCCCTGAAATATTGGTCGATATAGGTATTGTTGTCCACCAGCACCGTTATCGTCATTTTGTCTCCCCGCTTTCCCGGCCGCGCCGCAGGCTCTTCCTCCCTACGCTACCACAAGCGGCGGGTCCTGTCAATGCCTGCGCTGTCCCGGTTATCGTACTCTAACCCATTGTGCTTTTGCCGTCCCTGTGGTAGAATATACCCCGTAAAGGAGGAGTGCCCATGCCCCGTTTTGCCAACCAGAAGCTGAAGTGCCTGTACCTGGTGGACTTCCTGCTGCAGAACAGCGATGAGCAGCACGCCGTTACCGTTGCGCAGATGGCCGAATATCTGGCGCAGCGCGGCATCTCCGCCGAGCGCAAAAGCCTTTACAGCGATCTGGAGGCGCTGCGTCAGTGGGGGCTGGATGTGGAATACCGCAAATCGCCGGACAGCGGCTATTATGTTGCCAGCCGGCGGTTCCAGCTGCCGGAGCTGAAGCTGCTGGTGGACGCGGTGCAAAGCAGCAAGTTCCTTTCCCTGCGCAAAAGCAGCGAGCTGATTACCAAGCTGGAAACGCTGGCCAGCCGGTACGAGGCTCAGGCGCTGCGCCGCCAGGTCTATGTCACCCACCGCATCAAAAACATGAACGAGAGCATCTACTATAATGTAGACGCCCTGCACGGCGCCATCGCCGCCGGCAGCCGCATTACCTTCCGCTACTTCGATTGGGATCTCCGCGGCAAAAAGGAATACCGCCGCAGCGGCCAGCGGTACGAGGTCAGCCCCTGGGCGCTGCTGTGGGATGACGAAAACTATTATCTGGTGGGCTACGATGCCGCCCACGCCGAGCGCCGCCACTACCGGGTGGATAAAATGGAATCCATCCTCCAGACCGGGGAGCCCCGTCTGGGGCAGGCGCTGTTCCGTCAGTTCGACCCGGCGGAATATTCCCGCAAGGTCTTTGGTATGTACGGCGGCGAGCCGCAGCAGGTCACGCTGCGCTTCGATGCCGCCATGGCCAATATCGTCTTTGACCGTTTCGGGCGGGAGCAGATGCTGTTCCCCACCGCCGACGGCGGCTTTACCGTCACGGTGGAGGTCGTTCCCAGCCCGCAGTTTTTCGCCTGGCTCACCGGGCTGGGCCGTTCGGTACGCATTCTCGGGCCGCAGTCGGTGCAGCAGGCCTTTCTTGACCACCTGCAGCACGTTCTGTCCGCCTATGAAAGCGGCCGGCAGAGCCCGCAGCATGATGTTTAAGGAGAAAAGTCTATGAGAAAGCTTCTGTTGATCATCAATCCCGTGGCCGGACGCAACCAGGCGCAGGCCGATCTGTTCAAAATGGTTCGGGTGTTTGCCGAACACGACTGTGAAGTAACCGTCTACCCCACCCGGGGGCCGCAGGACTGCACCCGCAAGGTGCTGGCGGACGCCGGCCGGTTCGATCTGGTGGTCTGCTGCGGCGGCGACGGCACCCTGAACGAGATGGTCAGCGGCATGATGCAGCGGGAGGAGCCTGTTCCGATGGGCTACATTCCCCTTGGCTCCACCAATGATTTTGCCGCCAGCCTGCACCTTCCCTCCCATGTGGAGGAAGCCGCCCTGCGCTGTGTGGAGGGTACCGCTTTCCACATGGATGTCGGCTCGCTGAACGACCGCTATTTCAACTATATCGCCGCCTTCGGCGCCTTCACCGAGGCCAGCTACGCCACCCCCCAGCAGATCAAAAACGCACTGGGACATCTGGCATATATCCTGGAAGGCGTCAAAAGTCTGGGGCGGCTGCAGCCCATCCACGTCCGCATCACCGCCGACGGCGAGACCTTCGAGGAGGACTACCTGTTCGGCGCCGTCACCAATACCGTTTCCCTGGGCGGCGTTCTGCGGCTGGACCCCAGCCGGGTGCTGCTGGATGACGGTATGTACGAGCTGCTGCTGGTCAAAAACCCCCAGAATCCCGCCGAAGCGCAGGCCATGCTGAGCGCCCTGATGCTGCAGAATTACGACGGGCCGCTGGTGCGTATGCTCCGCGCCTCCGATATCCTTTTCGAAAGCAATCACGAGATCAGCTGGACCATCGACGGCGAATTCGGCGGCTCCTTCAGCACCACCCACATCCTCAACAATAAAAACGCCGTCACGCTGATGGTCTAAGCGATCAGCTGTGCCAGATCCTCCCGGGCCTCCCGCTCGTTGTCGGCGGAAAACAGGAACCGTCCCCGGTCGTCGTACACCTCGATATGGCCCCGCACGCATTTCAGCTCATAGTTCATTTTCCACACGCTCCTTTTTCGGTTCTATGCTTCTATTATAGAAAAAGGAGTGTCCCATAATCAGGACTTATCTCTTTGTGAAAGGAACCCCTTATGCACGCACCGATCCTGCAAAAAGAAACGCTTGCCCCCGGCATTACCCGCATGGTGGTCGCGGCGCCCCAGGTGGCCGCCCATGCCGCCGTCGGGCAGTTTGTCATTCTGCGCGCCGTCCCCGAAGGGGAGCGCATCCCGCTGACCATCGCCGATTTTGACGCAGCCGCCGGGACCGTCACCGTCATCTACCAGGTGGTGGGCGGCACCACCCTGCTGCTGGATTCCCTCCTCCCCGGCGACTGCCTGCCCACCTTTGCGGGCCCGCTGGGGCGGCCCAGCGAGGTCGCCGGCTTTGCCCGCGCCGCTGTCATTGGCGGCGGTCTTGGCTGCGCCATCGCCCTGCCCACCGCCGCTGCGCTGACCCGACAGGGCTGCCGCGTTACCGTTATCGCCGGCTTCCGCAGCCGGCAGCAGGTTATTCTGGAGCAGGAAATGGCCGCCGCCTGCGAGCGTTTTCTGCTCTGCACCGATGATGGCTCCGCCGGCGAAAAGGGCTTTGTCACCGGCCGGCTGGAGCGGCTTCTGCAGGCCGGGGAACCCTTTGATACCGTCTTTGCCGTCGGGCCGCTGCCGATGATGCAGGCGGTCAGCGAGCTGACCGCCCGTTACAATACCCCCTGTACCGTCAGCATGAATCCCATCATGATCGACGGCACCGGTATGTGCGGCTGCTGCCGCCTTACCGTGGGCGGGCAGGTGCGGTTCGCCTGCGTGGACGGCCCGGAATTTGACGGCCATCAGGTGGATTTTGCCGAAGCCATCCGCCGCAGCCGTCTGTACCGCAGTCAGGAGCAGGCCGCCCGGGAGGCCGCCTGCCGCCTGCTGGAAAGGGGGCCGTCTTATGAATAAAAACCCGAATCTTTCCCCCACCGCTGCCCCCATGCCGGTGCAGGCCCCTGCCCGGCGCGCCCGCAACTTTGAGGAAGTCGCGCTGGGTTATGAGCAAGCTGCCGCCATCGGGGAGGCCCGCCGCTGTCTGGGCTGCGCCAACGCGCCCTGCCGGACCGGCTGCCCCGTGGGGGTACGCATCCCGGAGTTTATCGCGAAGGTCGCCGAGGGCGACTTTGCCGCCGCCTGGGAGCTTCTTTCGGCCGAAAATTCCCTGCCCGCCGTCTGCGGCCGGGTCTGCCCGCAGGAAAACCAGTGCCAGGCCGTCTGCGTCCGGGGCAAAAAGGGCGAAAGCGTCGCCATCGGCCGGCTGGAGCGCTTTGTGGCGGACTGGCACCGCACCCAAGCGGGAGCCGCCCCCGCCGTTCCCCCTGCCAACGGGGTCTCGGTGGCGGTAGTCGGCTCCGGGCCGGCGGGCCTGGCCTGCGCCGGGGAGCTGGCCCGCATGGGCTACGCCGTCACCGTCTACGAGGCGCTGCACACCCCCGGCGGGGTGCTGGCCTACGGCATCCCCGCCTTCCGCCTGCCCAAATCCATCCTCTCGGAGGAGATCGCCGCCCTGACCGCCATGGGCGTTACCCTGCAAACCGATACCGTCATCGGCCGCACCGTTGGGGTGCAGGAGCTGCTGCAAAGCGGCTTTTCCGCTGTTTTTCTGGGCAGCGGGGCCGGTCTGCCCCACTTTATGGGCATCCCGGGCGAAACGCTCTGCGGCGTTTTTTCCGCCAATGAATGGCTCACCCGCATCAACCTGATGCACGCCGCAGACCCCGGCGCCATGACCCCGCTGATGCCCGCCCGCCGCGTGGTGGTGGTCGGCGGCGGCAACGTAGCTATGGATGCCGCCCGGTGCGCCCTGCGCTGTGGGGCGGAAGTGACCGTGGTGTACCGCCGCGGCCGGGAGGAGCTGCCGGCCCGCGCCGAGGAGATCGAACACGCCGAAGAGGAGGGGGTCTGCTTCCGGCTGCTGGCCAATCCGGTGGAGGTGCTAGGCGATGAAAACGGCTTTGTCAGCGGCATTTGCTGCGATACCATGTTGCTGGGCGAGCCGGATGAAAGCGGCCGCCGCCGTCCGGTGGCACAGCCGGGGGCGCAGTTCACCCTGCCCTGCGACGCCGTCATCATGGCCATCGGCACCACCCCCAATCCCCTGCTGCACCGCACCACGCCCGGTCTGCAGGCCGACCGCCGCGGGCGGCTGATTACCGGCGAGGGCTGCTGCCGGACCTCGGTCCCCGGCGTGTTTGCCGGCGGAGACGCCGTGACCGGTGCCGCGACCGTCATCCAGGCCATGGGCGCCGGACGGCAGGCCGCCCGGGAAATCGACCGTTACATCAAGGAGAAAAGCCATGCAGATCATTGATCCGGAGCGCTGGGAGCGCCGGGAGCATTACCGGATGTTTTCCTCCCAGCAGTTCCCTTATCTGGGCGTTACCTTCCGGCTGGATGTCACCGCGCTGCACCGCTATTGCAAACAGCACGGCGTCAGCTTCTACTACGCGCTGTGCTGGCTCACCGTCCGGGCGATGGAACCCATCGATAATTTTCATTACCGCATCCGGGGCGATCAGATCCTCCGGGTGGATTCGCTGATCCCCAGCTTTACCGACCTGCACCCCGGCAGTGAGCTGTTCCACATCGTCACCCTGCCGATGGAAGCGGAGCTGGATGAATTCTGCCGCAAGGCGGCCCAAAAAAGCGCAGCGCAAAGCGGACTGCTGGACCAGACGGACGAGCAGATGGAGGGGCTGATTTATCTGAGCTGCCTGCCCTGGCTGGATTTTACCGGGGTGCTGAACAACCGGGAGGGCCCCGACGACGGCACGCCGCAGGTCATTTGGGGAAAGTACCGCCGGGAGCCGGACGGGCGGCTGACCCTCCCCTATTCCATAGACGCCAACCACCGGCTGATGGACGGGCTGCATTTGGGAAAATTTGCGGAGAACCTGCAAACGCTATTGGAGGGCGTGGAGCAAAACCCCTCCCACTAATAGGGGCAAAACGGGGCTTTTTTGCAGTGATTTGGTACAGATCACACATTTTTTAAGAGAAAGTTTACAAGTGACGCACAAAGAATGGAATAATCAGGCGAAAACAGGATATTTTTGACGTAAACTATGGTATAAAAAAACTCCCCCCGTGGGGGAGTTTTTTTATACCGGTTTTACTATTATTTTTTGCGGAGAACAGCAGCGGAACCGAGAAGCGCCATAACCGCAGCCGCGGCGGCCACGCCGACAAAGTCATTGGCGCCGGTGGCGGGGTTGGCAGGCTTTTCGGTGGTCGTGGTGGTAGTGTTGTCATTGTCGGGAACAATGATGACGATGGTATTATCGACTACTTTGCCGTTCCTGATGACCTTGCCATCAGCCAGGTAGTTTTTAATACTATCCGTGTCAGTGAAGGTACCGCCGGAGATTTTGACAGTCGCAGCGGACTCCTTGTGAATTGTTCCGGTAAGTGAACCACCGGTAACAGTAACACCAATCTGAGCCGTGACATCTTCAGGATTATTCTGCGGATTGCTTTCGTAAATCGCTGCAGCGCCAGTCAGCTCGCCGCCATTCACATTGACAGTGATCTCATGCTTAGTGGTATGCTGGGAAACTGCAATAGCTGCACCAACGGTGGTGGGACCACCGCCATTGGGGGTAACCACTACGGGACTTGCAGTCGCAGTAATAGTACCGCCAGTAACATTCAAAGTACCTGCTCTCATCTCAATACCGGAACCACCAGAGATGGAGCCGCCATTGATGTTCAGCTTACCAATTTGGGGGTGATAGATACCTGCGTCCTTGCCAGTGATCTCACCGCCATTAATAGTGATAGTCGTGGGAGCAAAATCGGGAGTGCCATTGGTCTCATTGCCATTACCGGAGATTCCGCTTCCGACTTCACCATTCGCAGCGCCGCCGTTCATGGTGAATTTTGCATCTGTTCCGCCAACAACAATACCATAACCCTTGCCCTCAAATGCACCACTCGTAAGCGTCACATCTGCACCACCAAGAATCCACATGGCAATCCCCTCTTCACCGTTACAAACCACCTTGCCGGTTTTTGCCTCGGAACTATCGATGATTTCAAGAGTTCCCTTAACTAAAAGTGTCCAAGTTGCATTAGAAGAGATAGAATATCCATTCAGATCAAGTTTGGTTGCTTGTATCCCACCACCATAGTTGATTTTGGCAGAGTCCGCCAAAGTAACATCATCCTTCAGGGTGATTACGCCATTTACTGCTGCGGGCAGGGCAGTATCCGCCGCCATCGCGGTGACCGGCAACATGACGGCTACCATCAGCAGCGCCAGTGCCATTGCCAAAAACTTCTTCATGCTATTATCCTCTCCTTTTCTTTTTTGCCCGACAGAGGAGTTCATGTTTGCACGCAAACATGAATTGCCCCGGGGGCAATTGTTAATTTGGTAAGTATAGGTTATTCTATCTTAAAAACAAAGTCAATAGCGCGCTATGAAATGTATGGAAATCTTCTATTTTCGACAGAAAGTTCCATATTGTTACGCCCTCATTTTTCAATAAAGCGCGCCGGTCGGTAGCCTTCAAAGATCACCGCGTCAAACCGCGCCAGCGCCAGCGGCTCCTTTTCCTGCTGCCGTACCGTCCAGGCTACGCAGGGGGTGTGCCACAGCCGGCGGCTGAGCGCCAGCAGGTGGGTCTTTTCCGCCGTCAGGTAGTTGTAGGCAATAAAATCCGGCTTCAGCAGCCAGTTGTACAGGATCTCCTGCGACAGCCAGGTGGGCAGCGAATTGTGCCGCATCCCCGTCTCGCCGGTCACATAGCGGTCGGCCAGCAGCCCCCGGGTGATTTCCGGGTGGTTTTTCTGCATCCAGCGGATCACCAGCGGGTGGAAGGATTCCACGCAGTATTCGCCGGCGTAGTCCTTCAGCTCCTCCATCATTGCCGTGCAAAGGGCGGCGTAGTTTTTCTGGTACTTCACCTCGATGATCAGCGGGATGCGCCCGCCGACGATTTCCAGCACCTGCGAAAACAGCGGGATACGCTCCTCTGTTCCCAGCAGACGGTATTCCAGCAGCTCATCATAGCTTTTTTCCTCCACCCGGCCGCTCACCCCGCAGACGCGGTCCAGCGTATCGTCGTGGAAAACGGCCAGCTGCCCGTCCGTGGTCAGGTGCAGGTCCAGCTCGATGCCGTAGCCCGCCTCCACCGCCCGCCGGAAGGCCGCCAGGCTGTTTTCCGGGATCCCGGCAGCAGCGTCGTGCAGGCCGCGGTGGGCGTATCTTCTGCCGCAAAAACGGCGCATCTTCTCCCCGGCGTCGGCGGCGGGGCGGATTGCCAGCGCCGTCAGCAAAAACAGCAGCGCGGCACAAGCCGCCAAAATCAGCACAATTTTCACGCAAAGCACCTCTTTCTTTCGGCAGATTCCGCAGCGGGCGGGCAGTCCCGCAGGGCTTTCTCCCGCTGTTCCTGTCTTTTTTATTATTATAGCGCCAAAAGCCCCCCAATGCAAAGCCCCCGGGGGCAGAAGAAACGCCGCTGCCCTGCGGCAGCGGCGTTTCGGCTTCATTCCCAGTCTTCTTGGGGATGGAGCCGCCGGCGGCGGAGGTTCCCCCCTGCCGCATTTTTTGCCTGGACGGACACGAGCCTATCCGTTCCGGGCGGCGAGGAAAAGGGCAAAATCCCGTACCGTGCCTCGCTGGACATCGGTCAGTCCCGCGGGCAGGGGCAGGACATCCTGGCCTGCGTTGCTGGGGAACGGCTCATCGCTCAGTCCCACCAGGTAATCAACGGTCACGCCGAAGTATCTGGCCAGCCAAACCTTTGTCTCGTCGCTTGGGTCGCTTTTTCCCTTTTCGTAGGAAGATATGGTGTGGTGCGAAACCGACAGCATATTTCCCAGCTCGATTTGTGACAGTCCCGCTGCCTTGCGTAGCAGATACAAGCGGTTACCTATCATTCCCATTTCCCTTCTCTCTTAAGACTGGGTAATGAATAGTATACTATTTTTATACAAAAATGGAAATGCCTTTTACAAAAATCGGTTGATTCCACAAATTAAGCCGTCATAATTCGTCACATTTTATAGGAAAAATTTCCATCTTCGGCTGCCAATATTTTGCGTCTGTCCAACGGGGGCACGGCTTTTTATAATAAGGATACAGCCCTGTAATGCTGACAAAAAGGAGGTACCAAAACCATGGAGGTCGTATCGCTGCATCGGGAAATTGCCGCGGAGGACGGCGAAACCTTCCGGGTATGCTACGCGCTGCTGCGGGAGGCCTGCGGCCGGGAGCAGGTCTACGGCGTGTTGTGCTATCTGGAGGGGCTGCGCTGCCGCTCCGACCAGTACTGCCGCCTGCCCGCGCTGCTGGAAAACCGCCGGCTGGGGCAGGCGCTGCTGGAGTATCTGGCGGAGCGGGAGGTCATGCCCACCCACCTGGAGGAGATCCTGTGCGAGCTAATGCCGTAAAGAGAGGGAAAAGAGCGCCGGCCATCGCTGCCGGTGCTCTTTTTTGCGCCCGGGCATGCCCTTTGGGCCCATTCACCCCCGCCGCGCCGGCGGCATAAGATATCACGGCAGGGGTGCGGTCCTTTGCGCCCCTGCCTCATTTACATACGGAAAGCAGTGGTGAACCGCTTTGAACCGATATCATATCACCGTATTGGGCGGGGACGCCCGCATGGCCTGGCTGGCCGACGCCCTGCGGCAGGAGGGTCACACCGTCCGGCTGGCGGCGCTTGCTCCCCCCGCGGAGCTGCAAAAGCGCCTGCCCCCCGCCGAGGAGATCCATACGCTTCTGCCGCAAAGCACTCTTGTGATCCTCGCCGTTCCCACCGCCACACCGCAGGGCCTGCTGCGCACCCCCACCGTGGAAGGAGTCTTTCCCCTGGCGGATTGCCTTTCGCTGCTCCCCGTGGGGGCGACGGTGCTGGGCGGCACGCTGCCCCCGGCCTGTCGGGAGATCGTGACGGCGCGGGAGCTGCGCTATACCGACCTGCTGCAGCTTCCGGAGCTGGCGGAGCTGAACGCCATCGCCACGGCGGAAGGCGCCGTCGCCCTGGCCATGAAGGAGCGCAGCACCACACTGTTCGGTGCCCGCTGCCTGGTGCTGGGCTACGGACGGTGCGGCAGCGCGCTCTGCCGCCGGCTGGCGGCCTTGGGGGCGCGGGTCACCGCCGCCGCCCGCCGCCGGGAACAGCTGGCGCGCATCTATGCCGACGGCTGCACCCCCTGCCCCATCGCCTCCCTTTCCCGGGTCCTCTCCGACTGCGAGGTCGTTTTTAATACCGTGCCGGCCATGGTGCTGCCCGCCGAACTGCTGCGGCAGCTCCCGCCGGAAACGCTGCTCATCGAGCTGGCCTCCGCCCCCGGCGGCATCGACTGCCGGGCAGCGGAGGCGATGGGGCTGCGGGTCATCGCGGCGCCGGGACTGCCGGGCCGGGTAGCGCCCCGCACCGCCGGAGAGTATCTACGGCAGGTCATCTGCGGCCTGCTGCAACAAAGGGAGGAATCCATTTGAGCACAAAGAAACTGGGCTTTGCCCTCTGCGGGTCGTTCTGCACGCTGGAGCGTACCCTGCAGACCATGGAAGAGCTGGCCGCGCAGGGCTGGGAGATCCAGCCCATCATGTCCCCCATCACCTACCGGACCGATACCCGCTTCGGCACGGCGGAGCAGTGGCGCAGCCGGGTGGAGGCGCTGTGCGGCCGTCCCATCTGGCACACCATCCCGCAGGTGGAACCCATCGGCCCGCGCGCCCTGCTGGACCTGCTGCTGGTGGCGCCCTGCACCGGCAATACGCTGGGTAAGCTGGCCTGCGGCATCACCGATACCCCCGTGACGATGGCGGTCAAGGCCCATCTGCGCAATCTACGGCCGGTGGTGCTGGCCGTTTCCACCAACGACGGTCTGGGGGCCAGCGCCCGCAATATCGGCACGCTGCTGAATTGCCGCAACTTCTACTTCGTCCCCTTCGCGCAGGATGACCCCCTGCACAAGGAAGCCTCCCTGGTGGCGGATCTGAGCCGCACCCAGGAGACCCTGCTGGCCGCGCTGCAGGGGCGGCAGCTCCAGCCGCTGCTCCTGCAAAAATGACATCCTTGATTCAAATTGAGAACCCTTTTTAAGAAACGCAGCCAAAAATCAGCCCAAAAACGCAGGAAAGAAATTTCTATCCTGCGTTTTTTGCCGGGAAACACTTGATTTTGCCGCGGCACTTCGCTATGATAAAGAGGAATATTCCAAAAGAGAGAAGGTGCCGTCATGACACAGGATCTGCTTCAACTGATCAGCGCAGAGATGAAAAATTTTTCCAAGGGACAAAAACGGATCGGCAGCTTTATTCTGGAGCATTATGATAAGGCAGCCTTTATGACCGCCGCCAAGCTGGGCGAAACGGTCGGGGTCAGCGAATCCACCGTGGTGCGCTTTGCCGCCGAGCTGAGCTTCGAGGGCTATCCCCAGCTGCAAAAGTCTTTGCAGGATATCATCCGCAACCGGCTGACCACCGTGCAGCGCATGGAGATCATCGACGAACAGCTCTCCGGCGGGGTGGATGTCCTGCACCGGGTCATGTCCTCCGATGCCGACAAGATCCGCCGCACCCAGGAGGAGATCCCCGGCGAAGATTTCGACGCCGTGGTCAACACCATCATCGGGGCCCGGCGCATCTATATCCTGGGGCTGCGCTCCTCCGGCGTGCTGGCCGGCTTTCTTTCCTTCTACTTCAACCACATCTTTGAGGACGTGGTCAATGTCGGCGCCGCCCAGGGCGAAACCTTCGAGCAGATGCTGCGCATCGGGCCGGAGGACGTCCTTATCGCCATCAGCTTCCCCCGGTATTCCCAGCGCACCCTCAAGGCGGTGCATTACGCCAAAAAGCAGGGGGCCTGCATCATCGGCATCACCGATTCCACCTCGGCGCCGCTGGCGGCCATGTCCAACCAGGTGCTGCTGGCCCGCAGTGAGATGGCCTCCTTCGTCGATTCTCTGGTCGCCCCCATGAGTCTGCTCAACGCCATCATCGTGGCGGTGGGCCTGCGCAAAAAGCACGAAACCTCCAATACCTACGCCATGCTGGAGCAGATCTGGAGCGATTACGACGTCTACGAGAAAAACGAGGAGATCCATTCCGCCCCATGAAGCAGTTTGACCGAATCATCATCGGCGGCGGGGCCGCCGGGATGTTTGCCGCCGGCTTTGCCGGCCAACGCGGCGAGCGGGTACTGGTGCTGGAAAAGCGGGAGCGCCCCGCCCGCAAGATCCTGGTGACCGGCAAGGGCCGCTGCAACCTCACCAATAACTGCACCCCGCAGCAGTTTATTGCCGCGGTGCGGCGCAATCCCCGCTTTCTGATGAGCGCGGCCTACGCCTTCCCTCCGCAGCAGACCATGGCGGTCTTTGAAGGGCTGGGTGTCCCGCTTAAAACCGAGCGCGGCGGCCGGGTCTTTCCGGTCAGCGACCGCGCCATGGATATTGCCGACGCCCTGTGCGAATTTGCCCGTCGGGGCGGCGTGCAGGTGGTACAGGCCGCCGTTACCGGGCTGATTCTGGAAAACGGCGCTGTCTGCGGCGCGCGCACTGCTGATGGCCGGGAATACCGCGCCCCGCTGACGGTGCTGGCCACCGGCGGCAAAAGCTACCCCGCCACCGGCAGCGACGGCTCCGGGTACCGGCTGGCGGCCGAGGCGGGCCATACCATTCTCCCGCCCCGTCCCTCACTGGTCCCCATCATCTGCGAAAACATGGACAAGCAGTTTCAGGCGCTGATGGGCCTTTCGCTGCGCAATGTCACGCTGACCCTCATCGAAAAAAAGAGCGGTAAAACGGTATACAGCGAACTGGGCGAGATGCTGTTCACCCACTTCGGTATCTCCGGGCCGCTGGCGCTCACCGCCTCCAGCTACATGGAACGGCCCGCCGACTACCGCATCACCATCGACTGCAAGCCCGGCCTGACCCCGGAGCAGCTGGACGCCCGGCTGCTGCGGGATTTCGGCGCCACGCCCAACCGGGCGTTCGGCAATGCGCTGGAGGCCCTGCTGCCCCGTTCCCTTATCCCCGTTGTTGTCGCCAAAAGCGGCATCCCGACCGACCGCCGGGTCAATCAGCTCACCCGCGAGGAGCGGCAGCGGCTGGGGGCGCTCCTCAAGGCGTTCCCGCTGACCCCGCAGGCGCTGCGTCCCATCGAGGAGGCCGTTGTTACCGCCGGGGGCGTTTCGGTCCGGGAAATCGACCCACGAACCATGCGCAGCCGGCTGGCGGAGGGTCTGGCCTTTGCCGGCGAGGTCATCGACGTGGATGCCGTCACCGGCGGCTACAATCTCCAGATTGCCTGGAGCACCGGCTATCTGGCCGGGCAGTAACCGTTTGAATTTCTGCAGGGGACCGGACCCGCCGCCCCGCGGCGGCAGCCTCCGGCTGCCGCCTGCCGCGCCCGCAGGGCGCGGCCCCCGCGCTGCGCGCGGGGGCGGGGCGGCGGTCTTTCCCCTTTCCCCATCCTCTCCGAAAGGCAGGGATCCTTCCATGATCTCCATCGCGATCGACGGCCCCGCGGGCGCGGGCAAAAGCAGCATCTGCCGCCGCCTGGCCCGGGAACTGAACTTCCTGCACGTGGATACCGGCGCGCTGTACCGTGCGGTCGGTCTGTTTGTGCTGCGCCGGGGCGGCGACCCCGCCGACCCCCGCTCGGTCCTGCCCCTGCTGCCCCGGATCCGTCTGGACCTGCAGTTCGCGGACGGCGAGCAGCGCATTCTGCTGGACGGGGAGGACGTTTCGGAGGCCATCCGCTCTCCGGAGGCCTCCTGCGCCTCCTCGGCCGTTTCCGCCCTGCCGGAGGTCCGCGCCTTTCTGCTGGAGCAGCAGCGCAGCCTGGCGCGTCAGCACAATGTCATCATGGACGGCCGCGATATCGGCACCGTCGTGCTGCCCGACGCCACCGTCAAGATCTACCTGACCGCCGACGCCGAGGTACGGGCCCGCCGCCGCTGGCTGGAGCAGCGGCAAAAGGGCGTCGAGGAGCCCTACGAACAGGTGCTGGCCGCCGTCCGTCTCCGGGACTATCAGGACAGCCATCGGGAGGTCGCCCCCATGCGCCGGGCGCCGGATGCCTGGCTCTGCGACAGCTCCGCTCTGGATTTTGAGGAAACCGTCGCTGTCCTGCTGCGGTATATTCGGGAAAAAACGGGGGTCAAAGGATGAAGATCACCGTCGCCAGAACCGCCGGTCCCTGCTTTGGGGTGCAGCGGGCGCTGGAGCTGGCGCAGCAAAGCGCCGCGCTCGGCCCCACCTGCACGCTGGGGGAGCTTATCCACAACCGGCAGGCGGTCCAGCAGCTGGCCGAAAGCGGCATCACCGTCATCGCCTCCCCCGAGGAAGCGCCGGCGGGCGCCGCCGTAGTGCTGCGCTCCCACGGGGCCGGTCCGGAGGTCTACCGGACGCTGGCGCACCGTGGCAACCCCTGTGTGGATGCCACCTGTCCCTTTGTCCGGCGCATCCACCGCATCGTGGCCGAAGCCCCCACAGAGGCCGTTGTCTGGATCGCCGGGCGCCGCGATCACCCGGAGGTGCAGGGCATTCTGGGTCACTGTAGCGCTCCCGCCCGGGTCTTTGCCGATGCCGCGGAACTGGAAAACGATCTGTCCGGCGAGCCGTTTCCCGTTCAAACCCCCGTTTTTTTGGTGGGGCAGACCACCTTTTCGCTGTCGGAATGGGAGAAAATAATAATTTTCGCAAAAAAAGTGTGTACAAATCTAAAAGTATTTGATACAATATGTAGAGCGACCATCGAGCGGCAGTCCGAAGCAAAACGGCTGGCCCAAACTGCTGATGCCATGGTGGTGGTAGGGGGCTTTCACAGCGCCAATACCACGGCTTTGGCGGCACTGTGCGGCAGGTATTGCCCCACTGTGCAGGTCGAAACGGCGGACCAGCTGGAACGCCACCGGGAGACCCTGCGGGGCGCCCGCTTCATCGGTATTACTGCCGGCGCTTCAACCCCGGCTTGTATCATTAAGGAGGTTCTAAATTCCATGAGCGTATTGGAAAACAACACTGAAGAAATGAACTTTGGGGAGCTGCTCGATCAATACTCCAAAAGTATACATAATGGGGAGAAGGTAACGGCCGTTGTTACAGGCATCAAGCCGACGGAAATTTCTGTTGACGCCGGCACCAAGCACGCCTGTTATGTACCGCTGGATCAGCTGACCAGCGACCCCGGCGCCAAGCCGGAGGATATTGTCAAGGTCGGCGACGAGCTGGAGCTGATGGTCGTCCGCGTCAACGATGTGGAAGGCACCGCCATGCTCTCCAAGACCCGTCTGGATGCCGCTGCCGGCTTTGAGAAGGTCATGAACGCCGGCGAAACCGGCGAAGTCCTCACCGGCGTCGTCACCGAAGTCATCAAGGGCGGCGTTCTGGTCCTCACCAACGGCGTCAAGGTATTTATCCCCGCCAGCCAGACCGGCGTTCCCCGTGACGGCGACCTGAACACCCTGCTGCGCAAGGAAGTCAGCTTCAAGATCCTGGAGACCAACCGTCAGCGCCGCCGTGCCGTCGGCTCTATCAGCGTTGTGGCCCGCGAAGCCCGCAAGGAGCAGGCCAAGAAGTTCTGGGAAGAGGTCGAGGTCGGCAAGGTCTACACCGGCAAGGTCAAGAGCCTTACCAATTTCGGCGCGTTTGTTGATCTGGGCGGCGTGGATGGCCGCATCGGTCTTACCGATCTGACCTGGCTGCGGGTCAAGAACCCCTCCGAGGTCGTTTCCATCGGCGATACCGTCGAAGTCACCGTCAAGGATATCGACCGCGAAAACAACCGCGTTTCCCTCATCTACAAAAAGACCGAGGACAACCCCTGGGAGAAGATCAAGACGATGTACAAGGTCGGCGACGTCGTTACCGTCAAGATCATGTCCATCACCACCTTCGGCGCCTTTGCCCAGATCATCCCGGGCATCGACGGCCTGATCCACATCTCCCAGATCGCCCGCGAGCGTGTGGAGAAGGTTGCGGATAAGCTGTCGGTCGGCCAGGAGGTCGAGGCCAAGATCACCGAGCTGGATTATGACCGTCATCGCGCCAGCCTTTCTATCAAGGCTCTGCTGGCCGAGGAAGCTCCCGCCGAGGAAGCCCCCGCTGAGGAGGCTCCCGCTGAGGAGACCGAAGCCCCTGTTGAGGAGTAATTTCCCGTTTACCCTATATTCCCCGGCCCCGCGGTCGGGGAATTTTTGTCCCCCTTTTACCGCTTCACCCCGCGCCGCGGAAAAGGATTTGACAAATATTCCGGTCTCTGTTATGATTATACAAGTAATGATTATTATTTTAAGGGGGGATTGATTTGAAGTACTCGCGTCAGCGGGAATTGATTTTGGAAACGGTGCAGCAATCGGATGACCATCCCACGGCGGATACCATCTATGCACGGGTCAGGGCGCTTGACCCCAAGGTCAGCCTGGGTACCGTATACCGCAACCTCAATCTGCTGTGTGAGACCGGCCGGCTGCTCAAGGTCTCCATTCCCGGCGGCAGCGACCGCTTTGACCATACCCTGCAGAATCACGCCCATGCCGTCTGTACCGTCTGCGGCACTGTCAGCGATGTTCTGCCCCAGGCTCTTCCCCTGCTGGAAGAATTCCTGCAGCAGGACTGCGGCTTCACCGTCCGCCGCATGAACCTGGTGCTGGAGGGCGTTTGCCCCCGCTGCCGGCAGCACACCGCCAGCTGAATAGGCGTGCAGCCCTTGCCGCTGCCCGCATTTCTCTCCGATATTTCCGTATCACCCGATCGATAAGGGGACCTGCCCCTGCCAAAACGCCCCTGCGGCTTGCTGCCGCAGGGGCGTTTTTTCTGTGCCGCCGGTTTTCCGCCGGCATCCGGTTTTTATTATTATGCCTCTGCTTTCAGGCCCAGGGCCTCGGCAGCCGCCGGGTAATCTTCCTTTTTGACGTAGACAAAATAGGCGGTCACCATTTCCTGCTGTTTGCCAAAGCTGCCGTCCCGGGGCCGTTCCGCGGTGATGGCGTCGGGATGGGTGCGCCGCACCTCCCGCACCTGGCAGGCGATCCCCTGTTCTGCCATCACCCGGCAGATGTGGATCTTTTCCTCCTCGGTGTAGGTTACTGCCAGCTCCCGGCGGTTGAATGGGGTAATCATGGGGCAAGCCTCCCTCTAAAATAATACTTTTTGTAATATAATTCGACTTTATTCCGCAGCGGCTACAATCGCGATGCCGGCGGAAGCGCCAATGCGGTTGGCGCCTGCCTCGATCATCGCCATGGCCGCGGCGTAGTCTCGGATCCCGCCGCTGGCCTTCACACCCATTTCGGGCCCTACTGTCTTTCGCATCAGGGCAATATCCGCAGCGGTCGCCCCGCCGGTGGAAAAGCCGGTACTGGTCTTGACAAAGTGTGCGCCCGCAGCCTTGGCGGCCAGGCAGGCCTTTCTCTTTTCCTCATCGGTCAGCAGGCAGGTCTCCAGGATGACCTTGACGGTACGGCCGGCGGCCGCCTTCACCACGCCCTCGATATCCCGCTGCACCAGTGCCCAGTCTCCGGCCTTGGCAGCGCCCACATGGATGACCATATCCAGCTCCTCAGCGCCCATGGCAACGCAGCTGGCCGCTTCAGCCGCCTTCTGCTCCGGGGTAATGGCGCCCAGCGGGAACCCCACCACGCAGCATACCTTCACGCCGGTGCCCTGCAGCAGCTTTGCGGCCAGCGGGATATACACGGGGTTGACGCAGACGCTGGCAAAATGGTACGCGGCGGCTTCGGCGCACAGCGTTTCAATCTGCTCCGGCGTCGCCTCCGGCTTTAGCAGCGTGTGGTCTATCATGGCGGCAATGGTTTTTTTATCCATGGCAAATAGAACCTCCGATTTTATGGTATAGGATATTCCGTATTCAGTATAACATACCTCCCGCCGCCCGTGCAAGGGCTGCCGCCGGGTCCTTTTCCCCTTATCCGTCCAAAAAAAGAGGCCACAGGGCCTCTTTTTTTGGACGGGGCCCCGCCGGGTCCTGTCTCTTCTTCTGTTATTCTCCCCTGTAAACAAACTCCCCGGGGTAGGTTTCGCCGATGTAAACCTGCAGCAGGATCCGGTTGTCCTTCGGCTTGCCGGTATCCGCCAGCAGCACGCCGGTATTCCCGTCTGCGCCCACGGTGGTAAAGTAATAGCCCGTTTCACCCAGCGTGCTTACCGAAACCAACTTTTCCGGCTCCCGCTCGCCAAACCGATAATAACAATCTCCGTCCTGGCGGTAGAACAGCGCGCTTTCACCGTCCTCCCAGTCCTGCTGCCACCGCCCGGAAAAGATCTCGAACACCTCATCCAAGTTCGCGGGCTGCATCTGCTCCATCAGACTGGGCTGCCGTTCCATCGGAATGCTCGTCAGCAGGGCGTTCGGCACCCGCACCAGCCGGTAGAGCTGCGGCGTGTCGTCGCTGCTTTCCAGCAGCAGCGCCAGGCCGTCCGGTGTCAGCGCCATGCTGGGAACTGTCCAGTATGCGGCGTCCCCGGCCGCATACGGTATCCCGAGGCTGCCGCCGCTCCCCGTCTCCGGGTCAAAGACCGTCAGCTCCAGCGTCTCCTGCTGGTACCGGGCGCTCCACAGCCGGCCGTCTGTCAGGAGTCTGGGCCAGTCCGTGGTTTGCGGCATCACCATACGGGCAGCTTCTCCCTGCGGGAAATCCGCCGCCGGCATGGCGTACAGCACCCGCTCCCCCGTGAGGGGCTCCTCTCCCCCGGCGCAGAACTGTTCGTTCACCGACCAGTACACCGTATCCCCCAGGCAAAAGATGCTGCTGATGGTCTGGTTTATCCTGCCGGGCAGCTGCTGCACCTCGCCGGTGGAAAGGTTCACCGCGCCCAGTCCCGTCATGTACTTATATACTCCCTCGTGGAAGATCAACCGGTCGTTATCCGCCCAGAGATCCGGCACATAATACCTGTCATATTCCCAGATGGGATGCTCGTTGCCGGCGTCCAGCACCACCGTCCCGTTCACCAGCAGGTTCCCGTAGTTATCCCGGGCGGCCACCCGGCTCCCGTCAGGCGACGCCGTCTCATTCAGCCCCTGCACCGATCCGCTTTTCTGCTCTACGCTGCCGCCCGGCCGGATCCATGTCTCCTCGTAGCGGTCCGGCCGATAGCTGTCCATGGTCGTCCCCACATTGGTGCTGTACTCGGTCCGAAGCACCAGGCAGTTGCCCTGTACCATTACTCCGGTAAAGCGGCCCTCTTTTTCGCCGTAAATGTTTCTCAGCTGGTTCCCGTAGGTCAGTCCGGTCGCCGTCTCGGTCCAGGTCTCTCCCTCCGGCGGCAGGAACAGCCCCACCAGCGGGGCACCTTCCGCAAAGGAATCCCCCTTTACGGCCAGCAACGCCACGGTGCCGTCCTGCAGCAGCGCCGGCCGGTGCAAGCTGCCGGACAGGTCCTCCGAGGGATCGGCAGGCAGCGGCAGGCAGCCCTGCGGCAGCGCCTCGCTGATCTTCAGCTCGGTCACCCCCTCCGCGGTGGTTTGGAGGGCCTGGGTATTGCTGACGTACTTCCAGCCGCCGTCCTCCTGCAGCCGCACCGTCAGCAGCCGATCGGCCGGCAGGTCGTCGGCGCTCAGCCCCACCACCCCATAGCGGATCTGCAGCAGATCCCCCTGCTGCACAGCCGATTCCGCAAAGGGGAGCGGCGTCAGACCGCCCCGGCCGCCGGTATAGTACACCACCGTATCCGTTTCGGCCCGGTAGCCCTCCAGCGTCGTCAGGCTGGCCCGCAGCGCCGTTTCGGAGATCTCAAAGCGGGGCAGCAGCGTTTTTAACATTTCGGGAAGCGGGAGGCTGGCGGTTTCGCCGTCCATCGGCAGGTCGCCCTCGTACAGGCTGATAAAGAATCCCAGCCATGCGTTCGCCGTAATCTCTTTAGGGTCGGTAAAATTGCAGTAGCACTGCCATGCGATGGGCTGCAGGTAGGTTTCGGTCAGGGCGTACCGCTCGTTGTAGCCCTCATAGCGGTCCTCCGGGCAGAAGAACAGATACCGGTCATTCGGGGCATCGTTATCCTCAAACAGAAAGCTGAAATACCCGCAGTCGTTCAGCTTGGGGTCGGCGGCCCTGTAAAACGGCTTTTCCCCCCACTGCACGGCGCTTTCCCAGTCTGTCAGGTAATCGTCCTGGTAGGCCAGCACGCCGTCCTTCTGTGTCAGGCGGAAGGCAAACAGGCCCTTATCCCGGGGATCCTGCGGATCGGCCGCCGCCCACTGCTGAAAGTTGTAATAGGTCAGCACGGCGTCCTCGCCGTTCTGCAGCTTTGTCACCGCCGCCCGCACCGGGGCGCTGTCGGTCATCGGCACGCCGTTAAAGGCGATCACCGCGGCCTCCTCCTCGGCCAGCGCGGCCTTGTACCCGGCGGAGGAAAGCAGCTCCTGCGGCGCTCCTTCGGTCGAAAGGATCTTTTCCGTCCCGCCGCAGCCCGCAGTCACCAGCAGCATGACCGCCAGCAAAATACCCCACAGTTTTTTCATCCCGTATTCTCCTCTCTGTACCGGTGCTCAGTTCAGCCGGGTCACTTCGCCGGTGCTGATGTTCAGCTTATACTTGGCGTCCTCGCTGCCCACAATGTGGAAGAAGGTGTACCCCGCCTCATAGTCGGAAAGGTCGGTCATGACCTCCTTTAGTCCGCCGTAGCGGGAAAGCTCCAGCGGGATACCGGTATCCCAGCTGCCCAGCAGCCGGGCGTTCTCATCGAAGATGACCGCATGGTAGGTGCCGCCGCCGTTTTGGGCTGTCTCCAGCGTCCAGCCGTCCCAATCGGCGGGCACCTGGGCCCAGTAGGCCACCAGGCACTTCTGGTCCCGGTCGCCGCGCATTCCCGTCAGGATGGCTTTTTGCCCTTCGGCGGGCTCCAGGCTGTCTACGCGCCACATCGCCGCGGGTTCCCGGGCGGAACCGTCCGCCGGGTTCCACAGGGCGTCGGTCTCGTAGAAGCAGGTCCCCTCGTAATCGGTGACCCAGACGCGGCCGCCGGAGGTAAAGCCGTAGGCAAAGGGCGAACCCAGCCCGGAATTCCAGATGCGCGGGATCACCCGCATCGTTCCGGCGGCATCGATCAGAAATACTACGCTGCAGGCGCCCTCCCCGCCGGAGGAAGCGATAAAGCTCTGCAGGCTGAACCGCCCGTCGGGGGAATAGCGGATCAGGTTACTGCGTCCTCGCCCGGTACAGCTCAGCATCAAGTCGGCGGAAACCTCGCTTTCCCGGCAGAGAGCCAGCATCTCATCGGTAAAGCCCATGGCATACGCCGCCGTCAAAAAGTCCTCCCCGTAGCTTACCGCACCCGGCTCGTTGGTCTCGATTCTCTGGCTGGCGCCGTTGGTCAGGTTAAAGCACCACCGCTCCCGCAGCGTCTCGCCGTTGGGCAGGGTGTGCAGCCCGGCTTCGTTGTAGTAGTTGCTGTAATACAGCAGGCCCTCCCGCAGCAGGACCTCCCCCTGCGGATAGGTCGTCTGACTGTTGCAGGCCGGATGCTGCTGCATCGTCAGCACCCGCACCGGCGTTCCCGGGCTGTATTTATCCAACACCGCCACCCGCCACAGGTAGTCGGTCACCTCGTATCGGCCTTCCTCCACATTGCTGGTAAAGCCGCTGTCATAGGGGTAATACATCAGCGCCAGCAGGTCGCCGCCCCGGTCGTCATAGTAGATGCCGCCCACATATACGGCGTCATAGCCGTACAGCGGCAGACTGGCGCTGTCATAGACGGCCAGCGGGGTCTGCGGCCAGGCCGGATCGTAGAGCCGCACCGCATCCTCCTCCACCAGCGCAAACAGCGCGCCGCCGTCGTCGCAGCCGTTCTCCAGCGTCCAGATCCCGCCCTGTGTCTGCCGGTCGATCTCGGTCATCCGGTGGGTCTGGGCATCATAGACCGCCAGGTCGCGCCGCCAGTGGTAATCGCCTTGTTCGGTCTCTTCAAGCGTTTCGTTCAGCCCCAGGATATAATACCGCTGTTCGCTCAGGCTCCCGTCCCAGTCGGAGCCTCTGTTATACTGGATATCGGTCAGGATGATCGGCGCATCGCCGCTCTCCTTCACCAAAAAGGCGCCGTGTGTATCCCGCATCGCTACCGCAAGGCTGCTGTCGGCGGCGGGAGAATAGAGGGAAAACCGGCTGCCGCCCCTGTCGTACAGGTAGATCTTCGCCCCGGTAAAATCAAAGTCCTCCAGGTCGCCGGCGTCCAACCGGAGCGCGTCGCCGCTCTGCCCCCACGCCGTCGTCACGGCTTCGCCGTTTTCGCCTTTGGTAAAGCCTTCGGGCCACTTCTCCCAATAAAGGAGCAGATACCGGCCGTCGGGCCGGGCGTATGCCGTCACCTGCTGCTCGCCCCATACCGTGGCCTTATATTGCCGGCCATCCTCCTGTTCATACCGTTCGTAAGGGAAGCTGTCCGCGGCGCTGCACACCGCCTGCCAGCCGCTCAGCTCCTCCGCGGAATAGCCGTATTCCCCGGTCAGCAGCCGGCGTACCTCCTCCTTGGCCAGCAGGTCGGTCACCGGCACCTGCTCCGGCCGGGGCTGGAGCAGCTCCTCGACGTAGTACCTGCAGCCGGTATATTTCCAGCTTCCGTCCTCCGCCAGCTCGATGGTCAGGGCGTACCGTCCCCTGGATTCGTGGGTCTGGATATAGCTGGCCATATATTGGGCCAGGAACGCCTCATCACCGGGCGCAGCCTCCGCCGTCTGGTACACAAGGGTCAGGGTGCGGCCCTCCTGCGTCGCCTTTACAGGATACGCGACGGTATTGGCGTTGTAGTACCGGTCATCCATGGGCAGCGGATAGTAGCGCTGCTCGGTCCCGTCCGGCATTCTTCCGAGGACGGTATGGCTGTTCATCAGCTCCTCCGTCACATCAAAATACTGTGTCAGGCAGGCGTTCAGCGCCTCGGCGGGCAGGTAGTAGGTCCCATCCTGCAGCAGCTCCTGCAGCGCCTGCCGCTTTGCTCCGGCTTCTATGCCGTAGGCGGCGCAGTGGTCCAGCACCCCCTCGCCGGAATAGCCGTAGACATTGGTGACGGCGAACCACAGGCAGCCGTACCAGTCCAGCTCTGTGGGGCTGCTCCAGCTCTCTCCCGCCAGCATATGGTACGGCGCCAGGTATGTTTGGCAAAGCGCTTCGTAGTCGGTCAGCTCCACCTCTGTATTCCGTTCCCCGGTGCCGCAGGCTACCAGGCCCCCGGCCAGGGCCGCCGCCAGCAGCAGCGCCGCCAGCGCCACGGTGCCCTTTTTCTTTTTGGTTCTATCAAAAATCGTGGTAAATCTCTGCTTCAGCGTCTTTTTGCCGCTGGAAAAGTTGGTGGTAAACAGGGTGCGGCGGTTGATCCCCGCCCGCATCACTGCCAGCAGGCTGCGGCTGTACTGCTCCCGGAAATCGTCCCCCTGCCCGGCGACCACCGCCTCATCGCAGGAAAGCTCCAGATCCCGGTCAGCGGCCCACACCATGCACCAGACCATCGGGTTGAACCAGTGGACGGCGTTGGCCAGCAGCAGCACCATCTTGTACCAGATATCGTGCCGGCGGTAATGCACCAGCTCATGCCGGAACACCATCAGCAGCTGCTGCGGAGTCCATTCCATTTCCGGCAGCAGCAAAACCGGGCGCACCGCTCCGACGATCATCGGACTGGCCACCCCGGCGACATACAGTCCCGGCAGACGACCGCTTACCCCCGCTTCGCCGGCCGCCCGCTCCAGCAGTGCCAGCACCTCAGGGCGTTCCACCCGGCGACGGCTGCGCCGCAGACGGGCCTGCAGCAGCCGGTAGCTGCCCAACTGCCACAGCAAAAACAGCACGGCTCCGGCCGCCCAGCACCAGCCCATCAGTTCCATTACCGGCATGGTACGGGTCCCGGCGGATGCCGCCTGCGCCGCCTGCGGAGTCTGCACCGGCTGCGGCGTATCCTGCGCCAGCTGCTCGTAGGGCCGCTGCGCTGACGGCAGGGCCTCCTCGCCGCCCGGCAGCACCTGCAGCGGCGTTTCGGAAAAGCGCTCGCCCGGGAGGATCGGCTCTGCCTTTTGCGGCAGCGTGTAGGTGATCTCCGCCTGCGGCTGCGGCAGCGTGAGGACCGGCTGGGGCAGCGAGATTTCCACCGGTACCAGCAGACGCACCGCCAGCAGCAGCCACGCCCACCAGCGCCATTTTGCCGCAAAGCGGCGTCCCAGCAGCGGACCCGCCGCCAGCAGCAGCGCAATGACCGCCGCCATGGGCAGCGAGAGTTCCAGCAGGGCCGTAACAACGCGCTCCATCAGCTTTCGCTCCTTTCCTGTTCCCGGGCAGCACGCTGCTCGGCTACAAACCGCTCCAGCTCCGCCAGGTCGTCGTCGGTCAGGTCCCGGGTCTCCACCAGGGAAGCCACCATGCGACGCAGGGAGGACTGGTACATCTTTTCCAGAAAGCTGCGGTTGGCCCAGCGGCGGTACTCCTGCTCGCTGACCAGCGGGCGGTACAGGTTATGCCGCCCCTGCCGCTCCACCGACAGGTAGCCCTTTTCCACCAGCTTGGCCAGCAACGTCAGAATGGTGGTCTCGGCCCAGTTGTGTGCCGCCCGCATTTGTTCATCCAGGTAGCTGCGCTGCACCGGCGGCTTTGCCTGCCAGATCGCCAGCATGATATCCAGTTCCGCTTCGGACAGTTTTTTCTCCGGTAGTGCCATCAGATCGACCTCTTTCTTCTACGCTTTTAGAATATCTATATTCTATCATCGTAGAATATAGTTGTCAACATTTTCCGCCAAATACCCCATGTACCGGTTTCTGCCTTATTCAGAGCCGCTGCTGCCGGGCCGCGCTGCACAGCTGCCCAATCCTGCCGGCCTCCTCCGTAAAGCGGTACAGCTTGTCACGGGCGCCCCGCAGGCTGCGGCTGACCGAGGAGACCGCCCGCCCCTGCCGCGCCGCGATGGCGGTCAGGCTTTGCCCCTCGGCATAGTGCAGCCGGATCAGCTCCTGCTCCCGGGCGGTGAGGACCCGGCCGTAGCCGTACCGCAGCAGCTCCCGCAGCAGTTCCCGCTCGCTTTGGGCGCCGCAGTCCTCCTGGGGGATGAAAAATTCCAGCGCGGCCACGCTGGTGTTGCGCGCGGCGCGCCTGTGCGGGTGCGGGGGAGACTTAGCTGTAATAATCATGCAGAATCCTTTCTGTTTCCCGGGTGTCGACCAGCTCGTACCGCAGCAGCTCGATACGCTTCTGCAGGTCAAAGTAGTGCGGCCCTCGGGCGGTCTTGATCTCCTCTTTCAGCTGGGCCAGCCGGTTTTCCAGCAGATCCACGCTGTGGCGGTACTCCTCCGCCAGTTCCGTAAAGTCCATTTTGTTGTTCCTCTCTTTTCGCGACGGGTTTGGTAGCTTACGCGGCGAACGGGCCCTCCGCAAAAGAACATTTGTTCTTTCAATACCCAGCGTATCCCATTTTTTTACTGCTGTCAATGCCTTTCGGCGGTGCTGTCCCATAATTGGGTCACCAAATTTTCGGACTGAATTTTGGCGCGGGAAATTTGGCGGAAGCCCTTGACTTTCCGCGGAAAATCACTACGATAAACTATTCCGGAGGTGATAACGCTTGCTGTACGGTACTCTGATCCGGACCCTGCGGCGACGCTGCGGCCTGACCCAGCGCCAGCTGGGGGAACACTGCGGTCTGACTGCCAGCGCCATCGGCATGATCGAACAGGGACGGCGGCTGCCCGGCCGCCGGGCTGACGAGCGGCTGCGGCAGTTTTTTGCCCGGTACGGCGGCTGCCCGGCCGCCGGGCTGACGAGCGGCTGCGGCAGTTTTTTGCCCGGTACGGCGGCTGCCTGCCGCTGCGGCCCCGCCAGCCTATCCGGCGCGCCGAACTGCTGGAGCTGCTGCGGGACGAATAGCGGCCTGCCGCTGCTTTGGCAGCCGGGGGAGGCCCGCAGGGCGTTCCGGCCTTCGGCCGGAACCTGCGAGCGAAGCTCGCAGCGGCCGCCGCAGGCGGCCGGCCCTGCGGGCCGCTCCCCCCACGCTCTCGGTCGGCGGCGGGCCGCACAGAACCGTTTTGGGATCTTAAGCTGCAAAAAGCCCCGCCGGAGCCGTTCCGGCGGAGCCTGTTTTGCTTTTGGTCGCGGTCCCCGTGCAAAATCGCACCGGCTGACCGTTCAGATGCTGATCTCCCGGGCGACCTTGTAATACAGCTCGTTGATATCCTTCTTGAGCTGCAGCGCTTCGTCAATGTCGATATCGTAGATGCGGTTTTCCTTGACCCCCACGATCCGGCTGCCGACGCCCTTTTCCAGCAGCTCGATGGCGCGGTAGCCCATGGCGCTGGCATAGACGCGCTCCATAGCGGTGGCGTTGCCGCCGCGCTGCACATGGCCCAACACCGTCAAACGGGTCTCCACGCCGGTGCGCTGCTCGATGTAGTAGCACATATCCTTGCTGTTGCCGACCCCTTCGGCCACCACCACGATGAAGTGATGCTTGCCGGTGGTCATGGTGGATTTCATGCGGTCCACCACGTCGCGGTCCAGGTTGAATTCCCGTTCCGGGATAAGGGTGGCGATGGCGCCGGTGGCCAGGCCCGCGTACAGGGCCAGATGCCCGGCGTTGCGGCCCATGACCTCCACCACCGAGCAGCGGTCGTGAGACTGGGAGGTATCCCGCAGCTTGTCGATGCTTTCCACGGCGGTGTTCAAGGCGGTATCAAAGCCGATGGTGTACTCGGTGGAGGCAATGTCGTTGTCGATGGTGCCGGGAATGCCAATGGTGGGGACACCCAGCGCCGAGAGCTTCTGCGCCCCGCGGAAGGAGCCGTCGCCGCCGATGACCACCAGGCCGTCGATGCCGCGGCCGCGCAGGATCTCCACCGCCTTCTTCTGGCCTTCTTCGGTCATGAATTCCTTGCTGCGGGCGGTATACAGAATGGTGCCGCCCCGGCTGATGATGTTGCTGACCGAACGCTCCTGCATCTTGTCCATCCGGTCCTCCATCAGGCCTTCGTAGCCGTGGAAAATGCCATAGATCTCGTGGCCCTGATGCAGGGCGGTGCGTACCACGCTGCGCACCGCGGCGTTCATGCCGGGGGCGTCGCCGCCGCTGGTCAGCACGGCAAATGTTTTTTTGGATTCGCTCATGATAGGATCCTCCTTTACACTCTTGCTTGGCATATTCAGGGAGCCTGCTCCGGCTGGGGTCGGGGGGGCTCCTGCGGCAGCAGGGCGACATTTTCGGCGCCCAGTACCCGCCGCAGCTCCTCCAGCATAACCGGATTGGCATCGGTGTTATATTCAGGTCCCGCCTTCAGCAGACGGCCGGTATCCGCGGCCCGCACCAGCAGGGGGACCTCGCCCTCAAAGATGGAAAACAGCAACCGCAGCTTTTCCCACGGGCCGCCCTGCAGGGAAGGCACGCGGATCAGCAGCCGGCCGGGGGCCGCCTGCGCCGCAGGGGGTGGGGCCGTCCGGCCCGGCCGCTGCGGCTGGCCGCGGCCCTGCGGGGGACGGGGCGGCGGGGCGCTTTGCCGTTCTTCGATGGTATAGACCTTTTCCAGCACCAGCTTGGTGTCGTCCTCCTCCCGCAGCGAGACCCTGCCCCGGAAAAAGAGCGGCTCGCCGACATTCAGCTTGGCGGAATTGTCGCCGTAGGTGCGGGAAAAGGCCATAACCTCCATACTGCCGGTCATATCCTCCACCGTCAGCATGGCCATCACGTCGCCGCGCTTGGTGGTGCGCATCTTTTTGTCGGCCAGGATGCCGAAAATATCGACCCAGGCATTATCGTAGGGGGCGTTGGTCTCGGCGCTTTGCAGCCGGCCGATGCGCACCGCCCCGTAGCGGTCGTAAAGCGGCAGGTACTCGCTCATGGGGTGTCCGGAGAGGTACATCCCGGTGACTTCTTTTTCGTATCTCAGCAGCTCGGCGTGGGGATATTCCTCCCGACGGGAGAGCTTGTACTCGGCGACGGCGCCGCCTTCGCCGAAGAGCGAAAGCTGCCCGCCCGCCAGATATTTTCCCTCCTCGGCGACGGCATCCGCCAGCGGAGCGTAATTTTCCAGCATTTCCCGCCGGTTGGCACCCAGGTGATCCAGCGCGCCGCACTTGATGAGGCTTTCCACCCCGCGGCGGTTCAGGTCTCCCCCGGCGGTGCGGCGGCAGAACTCCACAAAGGTGGTGAAGGGGCCGTTTTCCTCCCGTTCCCTCAGGATCTCCTCGATGACGCTGCGGCCCATATTCTTGATGGCCAGCAGCCCGAAGCGGATGCCCTGCGGCGTGACGGTGAACACCATATCGCTCTGGTTGATATCGGGCGGCAGCACCGGAATGGCCAGCCGGGCGCATTCTTCGATGTATTCCATCAGCTTGGCGGTGGAATCCAGCACGCTGGTCATCAGCGCCGCCATGTATTCCCGGGGGTAGTGGCGCTTGAGGTAGGCGGTCTGGTAGGCCACCACCGCATAGCAGGCGGCGTGGGATTTATTGAAGGCGTAGGCGGCAAAGCTGCTCATTTCATCAAAGATGCTTTCCGCCACCGGGGCAGCAATGCCGTTCTGGGCGCAGCCGGCGATGAAGTGCCCGCGCTCCTTTTCCATGACGTCCGCTTTTTTCTTGCTCATGGCGCGGCGCACCAGGTCGGCCTGGCCGTAGCTGTACCCCGCCAGCGCCCGGCAGATCTGCATGACCTGCTCCTGGTAGACGATGCAGCCGTAGGTGACGCCGAGGATCGGTTCCAGCTGCGGGGTCTTGTACCGTACCCGGGCAGGCTCCTGCTTGTTGCGGCAGTACTGCGGGATGGAATCCATCGGGCCGGGGCGGTACAGCGAAATGGCGGCGGTAAGATCTTCGATGGAGCGGGGGCGAAGCTGCGTCAGCATCTGGCGCATGCCCCCCGATTCCAGCTGGAACACGCCGCTGGAATCACCCCGGGAGATCATCTCGTAAACGGCGGGGTCGTCATCGGGGATGGACTCCATGGAAAACGCCGGTTCCCGCCGGCGGATCATCCGCTCGGCGTCGGCTATGACGGTGAGATTGCGCAGTCCCAAAAAATCCATCTTCAGCAGGCCCAGCTCCTCCAGCGTGGTCATGGTGAACTGGGTAACGACCGATTCATCGTTTTTGGCCAGCGGCACATAGCTGTCCACCGTATCCCGGGTGATGACCACCCCGGCGGCATGGGTGGAGGCGTGCCGGGGAAAGCCCTCCACCTTTTTGGCGGTCTCAATCAGCTCCGCCACCTGCGGGTCGCTTTGACACATGGCGCGCAGCTCGCCGTTGGCCTCCAGCGCCTTATCGATGGTCATATGCAGCTCGTTGGGGATGAGCTTGGCGACGGCATCCACCTGCGGGTAGGGCAGGCCCATCGCCCGGCCGACATCCCGCACCGCCCCCCGGGCCAGCATGGTGCCGAAGGTGACGATCTGCGCCACATGGTCGGCGCCGTATTTGCGCACCACGTAGTCGATGACCTCCTGGCGGCGCTCGTAGCAGAAATCCACGTCAAAATCCGGCATGGAGACCCGCTCCGGATTGAGGAACCGCTCAAACAGCAGGTTGTACTTCATCGGGTCGATATTGGTGATGCCGATGCAGTAGGCGGCAAGGCTCCCCGCGCCGGAGCCGCGTCCCGGCCCTACCGGGATGCCGCGGCTTTTGGCGTAGCGGATAAAATCGTGAACGATGAGGTAGTATTCCACATAGCCCATGCGGCTGATGGTGGAAAGCTCGTATTCCAGCCGGTCCCGGTATTCCTGCGGGGGATTTTCGCCGTAGTGGCGCAGCAGCCCCTCGCGGCAGAGGCGGCGGAAGTAGCTTTCGTTATCCTCGCCGTCCGGCGCGTTGAACAGCGGCAGCTTGGTTTTGCCGAATTCGAATTCGACCCTGCACCGCTCCGCGATGCGGACGGTATTGGCAAGCGCTTCCGGGACACCCGCAAACAGCCGGGCCATCTCCTCCCCGCTTTTGATGTAAAACTCCTGGGTGGGGAATTCCAGCGTCTGCTCGTCATTGACGGTGTGGCCGGTCTGGATGCAGGTGAGCAGGAACTGCATCCGGCTGTCCTCCCGGGTGAGGTAGTGGGCGTCGTTGGTGGCCACCAGCCCCACGCCGATCTCCTGTGCCAGCCGGATGAGCTCCGGCAGGATGCGCTGCTGCTCCTCGATGCCGTGGTTCTGCAGCTCGATAAAATAGTTTTCCGGCCCGAACAGGTCCCGGTACCAGAGGGCGGCCTTGCGGGCTTCCTCGTAATTGCCGTTTTCCAGCGCCCGGGGGATCTCCCCCGCCAGGCAGGCGGAAAGGCAGATGAGCCCCTCGTGGTGCTGCTCCAGCAGGGCGCGGTCGATGCGGGGCTTGTTGTAGAAGCCCTCGGTAAAGCCCCGGGAGACCATATAGATGAGATTGCGGTAGCCGATCTCGTTTTCGCACAGCAGGATGAGGTGGTAGGGGGAGGAATCCAGCCGGTAGACCTTATCGAAGCGGGTGCGGGGGGCCACATAGACCTCGCACCCGATGATGGGGCGGACGCCCTGCTTTTTGCACTCCTTGTAGAAATCGACGACGCCGTACATCACGCCGTGGTCGGTGATGGCGACGGCCGTCTGTCCCAGCTCCCTGGCGCGCTGCACCAGTCCCTTGATGCGGCAGGCGCCGTCCAGCAGGCTGTATTCGCTGTGGACGTGCAGATGGACAAAATCGGTCATGGGGGATCGCCTCCTTTTTGTGAGATGGTGCAGGATCCCGGGATGCGGCCCCGCCGCGCCGGGCGAAGCCCGGCAGCGGCGGGAGCGCCCCTGGGCGCTCCCGCCGTAGGGCGGCGCTGCGCGCCGCCCGCGGCGGGGCCGCGGCCGGGAGAATCAGTGAGTGCGGGTATAAAAGGTCATGGCGGTGCCGGTATCCCGCACCAGGGTATCCCGCGGCGACCGCAGGGTACGCCAGGCGCAGTAGAGATCCCCGGCGGCTCCGCTGAGGTTCACGGTTTGGATCAGGTGGACCGTCCAGAACCATTCGGCGGGGAGTACCGCGCACAGCACCCCCAGCAAAACGCCCCACAGCGCCACCGGCGCCAGCGCGATGGCGATGTAAGCCCGGCGGGTGAAGTAAGCGTCGCTGCCGGCATAGGCATAGGCGGCCCGGAAGCCATAGCGCACCGAGGCCCCGCAGGCCTTCATCACGGCGCCGTGGGTCAGCTCGTGCAGGGTGATGTAGAGAAGGATGGCGACGGCGCAGACCGCCAGGTGCAGCAGCTGCCGGCCCGAAAACAGCCGGTATTTTTCCCCGGCGCCCAGCAGCACCGGCGGAAGAGCAGCCGCCGCGGCCAGCGCAAGGCTGAGAAGATTGACGGTCCAGAACTGCTTTTTATTGTTGACAAGATCGATGGCGGCGGCAGGCGTGTAACCCGCCGGCAGCGAAGCATGGCTGTTGATGGCGATTCAGTCCTTTCGGGCGGCAAGCTCCAGTATTTTTTCCAGCCGGTGGTTGACACCGGAACGGGACAGCGGCGGGGAAAGCTTTTCCCCCAGCTCCCGCAGGGAATCGAAGGGGTTTTCCAGCCGCAGCCGGGCCAGCGCCCGCAGCTCCTCCGGCAGCGATTCCAGCCCGACGGCCCGGATGGCCGCAATCTGCTGGGCGGCCGCCCCCGCCACCTTGTCCATGTTGGCGGTATCGCAGTTGGAGGCGCGGTTGGCGGCGTTGCGCCGCTCCTTGATGATCTTGGCGTTCATGATCTCCATGGAGGTGAGCGGGCAGCCCATAAAGGTCAGCAGGTCCTCGATCTGGGTGCTGTCGTGCAGGTAGACGATGGTCTGTCCGCGGCGCTGCGTCAGCAGCGGCTGAAAGCCGACCCCCTGCAGCAGCTCCACAAACATCATCAGCACCTCCGGCCGGGGTACGGCAAATTCCAGGTGGTACTTGGTTTCGGGGTCCGAAAGGGTGCCGCAGGCCAGGAATACCCCGCCCACAAAGGCGCCGGCCCCCTCGTCGCCGCCCAGCAGCTCGAAAGTGACCCCCTCCGGGTACAGCATGGCAAAGTGGTTGTACAGCTCGATGCGGTCGGCCATGTCATCTACCGAGACCCGGTAGGCCAGCTGCCCGGTGGAGAGCTTTTCCTCCCGCAGGGTGACGGTGCCGGCCAGGGGCCGGACGCTTTGCACCAGCTGGGCGTAGTACTGCGCCGCCCGGCGTTCCCGGGTCAGCATCTGCATTTTGGCGGCGGAAAACTCGCGCGAAAAGACCATCAGCCCAAAGGACTGCTGGTCGCGGTAATGCTGCCGCACCGCGCGGTTGGAAAGAATCTCATCTTTTGCCGCAGTAGTAAAGGAGGCCATGCTGTCTTCTCCGTTTTGATATTCCAAAGGCCGCGGATCATTCCACGTACTTGACTTCACATTCCAGCTCGTAGCCGGTTTTTTCCCGGACGGTGCGCTGCACCTCGGCAATGAGCTGCAGCACCTCGGCGGCGGTGGCGCCGCCCCGGTTGATGATAAAGCCGGCGTGCTTTTGGCTGACCTCGGCGCCGCCGACCGCAAGGCCCTTGAGTCCGCACCGGTCCACCAGCGCCGAAGCATAGTTGCCCGCCGGACGCTTGAAGGTCGAGCCGGCGCTGCCGTATTCCAGCGGCTGCTTTTCCCGGCGGCGGTTCATGTAGTCCTCCATGGCCGCGCGGATCTCGCTTTCCCGGCCGGGGACAAGCGCCAGCACCGCTTCCACGATGCAGCACTCCCGCTGCTGAAAGACGCTGTGGCGGTAGCCGAATTGCAGCGCGTCGCCGGAGGCGGTGCAAAAGTCGCCGTTTTCATCCAGATAGGTCACCTCGGCAACGACGTCCTTCAGCTCCCCGCCGTAGGCCCCGGCGTTCATATACACGCCGCCCCCCAGCGACCCGGGGATCCCGTAGGCCCATTCCAGCCCGGAAAGGCCGGCCCGGGCCGCCTGCAGGCAGACGCTGATGAGCGCCGCGCCCGCCCCGCAGCGCAGAGTATCGCCCTGACGGACGACGGTCGAAAGGCCCTCCCCCAGCTGAATGACCGGGCGGGCAATGCCGGCATCGCTGACCAGCAGGTTGCTGCCCCTGCCCAGAATGAACGGGGGCTGCCCCGCCCCGCGGCAGAGCGCCACGGCAGCCTGCAGCTGCTCCCGGTTCTGCGGCCGGATCAGCAGCGCCGGACCGCCGATGCCGAAGGTGGTGCGGCGGCTCATCGGTTCCTGCGGCAGCAGGGGGATCCCCGCCCCGCTGAGCTGTTGCAAAAGGGTCATGCGGCACTCGCTCCTTTCATCGCTCATTCCTGCCCGTCGGAAAGGCCCAGCTGCGCCATCAGCTCCCGGGCGGAGTTGTTGCCCATGGCGCGCTGACGATAGTTCATGGTAGCCACTTCGATGATCACCGCCAGGTTCCGGCCGGTCTGGACCGGGATGGTGGCGGCGGGGACCTTCATCCCCAAAATCTCGGTGGTCTCCTCCTCCAGGCCGATGCGGTCGTAGACCTTTTCGGGATCATAGGTTTCCAACTGAATGACAAAATTGACATTGGCGGTATTTTTGACCGAACCGACGCCGAACAGACGGCTGACATTGATGATGCCCACCCCGCGCAGCTCCATGTAGTGCCGGATATTTTCCGGGGCGGAGCCGACCAGTGTGGTATTGGAGACCCGGCGCACTTCCACCGCGTCGTCGGCGATGAGCCGGTGTCCGCGCTTGAGCAGCTCCAGCGCCGTTTCGCTTTTGCCGACGCCGGAATCGCCGGTGAGCAGCACGCCCTCGCCGTAGATTTCCATCAGCACGCCGTGGACGGTGGTGCGGGGCGCCAGCTCCAGGCTGAGCTTGGCGTTGAGCTGCGCCGCCATGTGGGTGGTGTTTTCCGGCGACTGCATCAGCGGGACGCTGTACTTGCGCGCCAGCTCCAGAAACAGCGGACGGAAGGAAAAATCCCGGGTGATAATGATCGCCTTGGGGCCTCGGGACAAAAAGCCCTCCAGACTGCTGCGCAGGCGCTCCGGCGGCAGCGTTTCCAGATAGGCCAGCTCGGTACGGCCGATCATATTGATGCGGGACGGGACAAAGCCCTCAAAAAAGCCGGTGAAGGCCAGCCCCGGGCGCATCAGCTCGGCGTGGCTGACCAGGATCTCCTCGTCGGTCTCCGGGTAATAGAGGATCTGCAGGTTCAGATCCTTGATGATCTTTTTGAGCGGGACGGTATATTGATGCGACATGGGTCTCCCCCTTTTCGGATGATCCGCCGTCCGGCGGCGCACAGATGCCTATACACAGTATATTATAATACAAATCCCGGTAGGATACAAATACTATTATACGGCGTTTTGCAAGATTTTGTTTAAAAAATAACAGGCTCCGCATCCCGGAGGACACGGAGCGAAAAGACGGCAGGCTTACGCCAGGATATCCTGGACATCCCGCAGGCCGGTAAGGGTGGTGATGACCACGGCGGAATCGCCCGCCTGCAGCGCGTCGCCGCCGGAGGGAATGATGACCTCGCCGTTGGGACGGGTGATGCAGCCTACCAGCAGATCCTGCCGGAAGCTGAGATCCTTGAAGGGGACGCCGACGAGCGGAGAGTCCTCCGCAATGTGGAATTCCAGCGCCTCGACCTCCCCTTCCACCATGCGGTGCAGGGCGATGACCCCGCCGCCGGTGCTGTTTTCCATGGCGCGGACATACTGCAGGATACGGCTGACGGTGACGGCGCTGGTGGAAACGGTGCTTTCCACAATGCCGGTTTTATTGATCAACTCGGTAAAGGAGTTGCGGTTGACCTTGGCGACGGAGCAGCCCACCCCATGGCAGCGGGCGTACATGGCCAGCATGATGTTCAGCTCATCCAGGCCGGTAAGCGCCACAAATGCGTCGGAATCATCCAGGCCCTCCTCCGCCAGCAGGTGAACGTCGGTGGCGTCGCCGTGGATGACCAGCGCCGGCGGCACCGCCTCGCTCATATCGATGCAGCGCTGTTCATCCCGGTCCAGCACCCGCACCCGCATCTTCATCTGCGTGAGCTGTTCGGCCAGATACCGGGTGATGCGTCCCGCGCCGACAATCATGACATTGCGGGCATGGTCGCGGAACACCCCCAGCGCCCGGAAAAAGCTTTCCAGCTCCTGGGGCTTGGCGGTCACGCTGATGCAGTCCCCCGCCCGCAGCACATAGCTGCCGTCCGGGATGACGACCTGCTCGCCGCGGCGCACGGCGCACACCAGCACCTTGACGCGCAGCGTAGCGGCCACGTCCTTGAGCGCCATGCCGTCCAGGCGGCTTTCCTGGGGGATGTGGTATTCCACCAGCTCCACCCGGCCCTTGGCGAAGGTTTCCACCTTGGCGACCGCCGGGAAGCGCAGGATGCGGGCGATATCCCGGGCGGTCTCCCGCTCCGGGTTGATGGAGAGCGAAAGGCCCATCTCCTGCTGCATGAACCGCAGCTGCTTTTCGTATTCGGCGGTACGCACCCGGGCGATGGTGTTTTTGGCCCCCAGCTTTTTGGCGGTCATGCAGGCGATCATATTGACCTCGTCGCTGTCGGTGGCGGCAATGACCAGATCGGCGGCGCCGGCGCGGGCCTGCTGCTGCACGGGGTAGGCGGCGCCGTTGCCCTCAATACCCAGGACATCCAGCTCCTCCGCCAGATGCTGCACCATGCCGGGCCGGTTATCAATGACGGCGACGTTATGGCCCTCGCAGGAGAGGTACTCCGCCAGCGCGCGGCCGACCTTCCCGATTCCGACGATTACGATCTTCATAGCGATGTGTTTCTCCCTTTCACGGTAATGGGCCGCGGCCCTACGGCCCTATTCTACTGCTTTTGGCAGGATAATGCAAGGGGCCGCCGCGCAGAAAGCGGCGCGGGCAGCGGACAGAGGAGCGAGCGCAGGAGGCCCGCAGGGCGTTTCGGCCCAGCCGAAACCCGCAAGCTGCGCTTGCGGCGGCGGCCGGAGGCCGCCGGCCCTGCGGGCCGGGCCGGGATCCGCAGCGGGTACGGCGGCAAAAGCCGGACGGCGCTTCTCGACATCCGCGCGGCGGCGTGCTATAATGGGACAAGCCAAAATCGCGCCGGAAGGAGGATGCGCCATGCCGAACCATTTCTACGAGGCTGTTTATGCGGCCGTTTTGCGGATCCCTGCGGGACGGGTGGCCACCTACGGGCAGATCGCCCTGCTGGCGGGCCGTCCCCGCGCGTCCCGCATCGTGGGCGGGGCCCTGCACCGCAACCCTTCCCCCGGCGTTATTCCCTGCCACCGGGTTGTATTCCGCGACGGCAGCCTGGCACCGGGCTTTGCCTTTGGCGGGCCGCAGGCGCAGCGCGCGATGCTGGAGGCGGAGGGGGTCGGCTTTTTGCCGGACGGCAGGGTACAGCTCGACCGATATCTCTGGGACGGCGAGCCCGGCCCCGACACCGCACTTTAACAAAAAAGGAGAACCGCTGCCATGTTGTTTGCCCTTACCGCATCCACCCCGGAGCTTGGAGATTCCCTCTCCGCGATCCAGAAGTTTATCAACGAGGCCTCTCCCCTTGTCCTCTCGGCTTTGTGGCACATCGCGCTGGCCATCGTCATCTTTTTGGCCGGGCGGTGGCTGATCGACCATTTGCTGGCCCGGGTGGCGCTGCTGGATAACAAGACCCGGCTGGACCCCGGCCTGTGCAAATTCGTCCGCTCGCTGACGCGGGTGGCCCTGTGGGCGCTGCTGATTTACCTGATCGCCGATTTTCTGGGAATCCCGACCGCCAGCTTCGTGGCGCTGCTGGGCTCCGTGGGCGTTACCGTCGGCCTGGCGCTGCAGGGCAGCCTTTCCAACTTTGCCGGCGGGCTCCTCATCATGTTCCTTCACCCCTTTAAGACCGGGGATTACATCAAAACCGCCACGGATATTGAGGGCACCGTTGTGGAGATCGGGCTGTTTTTTACCACCCTGCGCATGGTGGACAACAAGATCATCACACTGCCGAACGGCTCCCTTTCCAGCGGGAACATCACCAATTACAACACCCTGCCCCTGCGGCGGCTGAGTACCTCCGTCGGCATCAGCTACGAGGCGGATATGGAGCGCGCCATTGCCGTGCTGACCAAAATGCTGCTGGCGCGGGAACGCCTGGTAGAACCGGAAAATGCGCTGGTATATGTCAAGGAGCTGGGCGACAGCAGCGTGGTGCTGGGCCTGCACTACTGGGTAAAAACCGCTGACTACTGGGACGAGGCGTGGAGCATCAACCGGGCCGTGAAGGAAACGCTGGATGAAAACGGCATCCCGATCCCCTACAACCAGCTGGACGTCCACCTGGTGCAGTAATCATTCTTGCGAAAGGGTATTGATTCGATGAAAATTCTTCGTCAGGCCGCTATCATTGCCGCCGTGTGCGCCGTCGCCGAGCTGATCCGGTATCTGGTGCCGCTGCCCATCCCCGCCAGCGTCTACGGACTGATCCTGATGCTGCTGGCGCTGCTGACCGGACTGATCCGTCCGGAGCAGATCGAAACGGCGGCCGATTTTCTGATCGCCATTCTGCCGCTGCTGTTCGTGGCGCCCACCGTGGCACTTGTCGCCCGGCTGGAACGCCTGGCCTCTCTGGTCGTTCCCATCCTGCTGCTGGGCATTGCCGGCACGACGCTGGTCATCGGTCTTTCCGGCCGGGCCGCCCAGGCGGTGGGCCGGCACGAAAAACACACGGAGGACCGGGATGCCTGATTATATCGCTCAGTCCGCCTACTTCGGCGCCGCGCTGACGCTGGCGGTCTATCTGTTTTCCCACTGGCTTTCCGCCCGGCTGCACACCCCGCTGGCCAACCCCATGCTGATCTGCCTGGGGCTGGTCATCCTGCTGCTGTTGGTGCTGGATATCGACTACGACGCCTACAACCAAAGCGCGCATTACATCACCTACCTGCTGACCCCCGCCACCGCCTGCCTGGCGCTGCCGCTTTACCGGCAGATCCAGAAGCTGCGGCAGCACCCGTTGGCCATCGCGGCCGGCATCCTGACCGGGGTGGCGGTGAACGCCCTGACGGTGCTGGCCGTCGCACTGGCGTTCCGGCTGTCCCACGCCGATTTTGTCACCCTGCTGCCCAAATCGGTGACCGGCGCGGTGGGAATGCCGCTGGCCGAGGAGCTGGGCGGCGCCGGCGGCATTACCATGGCGGTCATTTCGGTCACCGGCATCTTCGGCAATATCGCCGCGCCCCGTATCCTGCGGCTGTTCGGCGTGACCGACCGGGTGGCGCAGGGGCTGGCAATGGGCTGCGGCTCCCACGCCTTCGGCACCGTGCGGGCGCTGGAGGTGGGCGAGGTGGAGGGCGCCATGAGCAGTCTTTCCCTGGTCATCACCGCGCTGCTGACCGTTGCGGCCGCGCCCCTGCTGGGCCGCCTGATCTGACCGGACCGGCCCCCCGTTTCTCCTGTTTCTGCCGGTTCTATGCGCAGTTTCTGCAGGTTTTTTGCGCAGATTGTTTGTAAATTATCCACAAGCAATACGGCGGGACGGTCCCCTTGTCGGCGGGTTTGTTAATCTCTTGACGGAAAATAGACGGAAATACATCTAAAACAACGCCTTTTCGCCTTGTGCGGAATGGCGTTGTTTTGGGTTGCAAAGCCCAAAAATTTGGTTAGTTTTTGGGCGAACTGTCTATCCCAATAACTTGACAAGTCCCCCATTTTTCGGTATTATTTGATAGACACTTTATCGTGATTTCACAAGGAGGCTAAAAACAACATGGAGAAAGTTCTTGTTCTCTTGACTTTCCTCGGTTCCGTCATCGCGCTGCTGTTTGCTCTGCTCACCGCGAAGAAGGTCCTGAAGTTCGAGGAAGGCACCCCTTTGATGCAGAAGATCTCTGCATCCATCCGTGAAGGCGCTAACGCATACCTGAAGCGCCAGTACACTATCGTAGCTATTTTCTTTGCCTGTATGTTCGTGGTGCTGTGCATCATGGCCGCGACCGGTCTGCTGACCTGGTTCGTCCCCTTTGCGTTCATCACCGGCGGCTTCTTCTCCGGTCTTTCCGGCTTTATCGGGATGCGCATTGCCACCAAGGCCAACTGCCGCACCGCCAACGCCTGCCGCGAAGGGCTGAACCGCGGCCTGCGCGTCGCCTTCTCCGCCGGTTCGGTCATGGGCTTTACCGTAGTCGGCCTGGGCCTTTTGGATATTTCCATCTGGTTTGCCCTGCTGAAATTCGTCTTTAAGCTCAACCCCTCCGAAATTACCAGCGCCATGCTGACCTTTGGTATGGGCGCTTCCTCCATGGCCCTGTTTGCCCGTGTCGGCGGCGGCATCTACACCAAGGCTGCCGACGTCGGTGCCGACCTGGTCGGTAAAGTCGAAGCCGGTATCCCCGAGGACGACCCCCGCAACCCCGCCGTTATTGCCGATAATGTAGGCGACAACGTGGGCGACGTGGCCGGCATGGGCGCCGACCTGTACGAGAGCTATGTCGGCTCCATCATCTCCGCTTCCGCCCTGGGCGTCGCCGCCTTCAGCGGCGAACTGAAGGCGATGGCCCTGCCGATGATCATGGCGGCTTTGGGCATCCTGGCTTCCATTATCGGTACCTTCTTCGTCCGCACCGGTGAATCCACCGACCAGCGCACCCTGCTTTCCGCCCTGCGCCGCGGCACCAACCTCAGCGCCGTGCTGATTGCCGTCGCCGCCTTCTTCCTGGTACGCGGCGTCCTGGGCGCCGAGTACACCGGCATCTACTTTGCTATCCTGGCCGGTCTGGTCGCCGGCGTTCTCATCGGCGCTTCCACCGAGTACTTTACTTCCGACACCTACAAGCCGACCAAAAAGCTGGCTGACACCGCGCTGACCGGTTCTGCCACCATCATGATCGGCGGTCTGGGCCTGGGGATGCTTTCCACCATCCTGCCCATCGTTATCGTTGCTGTCTGCATCCTGGTCGCCTACTATGTTTCCGGCGGCGGCGCTTCCACCGCCATGGGCCTGTACGGCATCGCGCTGGCCGCGGTAGGCATGCTTTCCACCCTGGGTATCACCCTGGCGACCGACGCCTACGGCCCTGTCGCCGATAACGCCGGCGGCATCGCCGAGATGTCCGGCCTGGAGCCCGAAGTCCGCGAGCGTACCGACGCCCTGGATTCCCTGGGCAACACCACCGCCGCCACCGGCAAGGGCTTTGCCATCGGCTCCGCCGCCCTGACCGCCCTGGCGCTGATCGCCTCCTACATCGAGAAGGTGCAGGAAGTGGGCGCTACCGTTACCTTTAACGATTTCTCGGTCATGACCCCCGTTGTGCTGGTCGGCCTGTTCATCGGCGCCTGCCTGCCCTTCGTCTTTGCTGCCCTGACCATGCAGTCCGTCGGCCGTGCCGCCCAGTCCGTTGTGGTGGAGGTCCGCCGTCAGTTCAAGGAGATCACCGGCCTGATGGAAGGCAAAGCCGATGCGGACTATGCCCGCTGCGTAGACCTCTGCACCAAAGCCTCCCTGCACGAGATGATCCTGCCCACCATCGTCGGCATTATTACCCCCATCGTCGTCGGCATGATCCTGGGCTACAAGGGCGTAGTCGGTATGCTGGCCGGCGCTACCGTTTCCGGCTTCCTGATGGCTATTTTCATGGCCAACTCCGGCGGCGCCTGGGATAACGCCAAGAAGTACATTGAAAGCGGCGTACACGGCGGCAAGGGCAGCGACGCCCACAAGGCTGCCGTCGTCGGCGATACCGTAGGCGATCCCTTTAAGGATACCTCCGGTCCCGCCATCAACATCCTCATCAAGCTGCTGTCGATGGTCTCCATCGTATTTGCCGCACTGGTGGTCAACTTCTCCATCATCAAGTAAAAAACGCGGCTGTCCTGTAATGCAAGGCGTCCCCACAGATCTTTCGGTCCGCGGGGACGCTTTTTACTACAGTAGGATGTGGAGTCTCCTCGAAAAATTTGCGGAAGAGGCAGGAAATCCGCCGCCGTGCAGCACTGTATGGATGAGGAGCAAGAAAAACTATCCAAAGGAGGAAAAGAAATGAAGAAGAGAAGGATGCCAGCCCTGCTGCTGGGCTGCCTGCTGACGGCCGGACTGACGGCCTGCGGCGGGCCGCAGGCCGACCCGGAAAATGGCCCTTCGGCGCAGCTGCCCAACCCGATGGTGGCTTACGAGGACGCCCGGTTCCCGGATTATGAGATCACAGGGTATCCCGACCGAGAGGGCATGACCCCGACCGCCTTTTACCTGATCGGCGGCGCGCTGGCGGAGATCGACTATGAGAACGCCGTGCTGCGGGTGGATGGCATCACCGAAAACGAGCGGGATATTTCCGGGCTGTACCTGACCGATCCCCCGGTGGAAAGCGAACTGACGGTTCCCCATTCCTGCTGTGATAGACTGATCGGTGTAACGGTGAAGCAATACACCGAGGGGACGCTGGCCGCCTGGGACAGCTGCGGCGACCCCTTTACCTGGACGCTTTGGCTGCCGGGACAGACGGCGGAACAGGCCCGGGCGCTGATCGAGGAGGTCGTGGCCGGCGTACTGGTCCGTATGCCGGATGCCGGCCTTTGAGGGCGATGAAAACGGGTATATTTTAACGGCAAGGACAGCGGGCTGGACGCTTTGGCCCTGCCTCCCAAAAATTAGGCTTTTTCCCGGCCCTTGCCGGGTGCCGACGGAAAGCGCAAAAAACGCCCCGTCCGGGTTTGGGCGGACTGAGATAAGAAAACATCCGGCTTAACAAAGCCATAAAAGACCGGGCATCATCCATGATGCCCGGTCTTTCTCTGTTTCACACAAATGATACAAAACTGCGCAGCACCGAAAACGGCAGATTTCTGCCCGATGCAAGGAAAAGCGGCGCAGGCATCCTTGCGGCCGGCCAGCCGTTTTGACACAGCAGCGGGCCAAAGACGCCGATTTTCGGCGGAATGGGTTCTTGTGTCAGCCCGCCTTTGGGCGGGGTTCCTTTTGTTTGGAGCCGGAGCTTATTCTTCCGTCCGGGCTTCTCTGACGCGGCGGGCGATGTAATCCTTCACCTCGTCCTTGGGGATCC
>SFLS01000045.1 GCA_004554485.1 Oscillospiraceae bacterium
GATGCAAGGAAAAGCGGCGCAGGCATCCTTGCGGCTGGCAAGCCGTTTTGACACAGCAGCGGGCCAAAGATGCCGATTTTCGGCGGAATGGTTTCTTGTTTCAGCCCGCCTTTGGCGCGGCTTTTTTGTTTTGTCCCCTTGCCCGGCGGCTGCGCCGTTTTGCGGCCGTTCCGGCGGCGAAATCTGTTGCGTTAATTGTTCCCAAACCGATTGACAGGCCCGTCTGCCAAGGATATAATAATCTCATCTATTCCAAAATGCTTGGAGGTCATCCCATGAATCTGTTTTGTGCGGCGCTGACTGCCGCCCCCGTCACCGGCGATAACAGCATCGTCCCCATTGCCATTATTGCCATGGCCGTCGTTGTGGTGATCGCCGCTGTACTGCTGATTACCTCCCGCAAACGCTGAAGCCTGCCCCCTTTCTGCCGCCCGCCGCTTTTTTCCGGCCGGCGGTCTTTTTTTGCGCGACGCCCTGCCTGCTCCCGTCTGCGCGCGGGAGGGAAGAAATGACAAATTGTATACAACTGTGGTCTGCCGGTTGCCTGCCTTTCCATATAATGTTATACTGGGACTGCGGCGGAATCCCTGCCGCAGGAGGACCAAACAGACAGAAAAGAAGAACACAAAAGGAGGAAAACCAGAATGAAAAAATTCCGAATCCTCGCATGGATCCTGGTACTGATGATGGTACTGGCCGGGTGCGGCACAGCCGCCGGCAGCAGCAGCGCCGGTGATATCGTCATCCTGTACACCAACGACGCCCACTGCGGCATCGAGGACGGCCTGGGCTATGCCGGCCTGGCGGCCGTGAAGAACAGCCTGACCGCCACGGGCAGCAGCGTCCTGCTGGTGGATAACGGCGACGCCATTCAGGGCGACACCATCGGCACCCTTTCCAAGGGCGCGTACATCATCGAGATCATGAACAAGCTGGGCTACGATGTTGCCACCCCCGGCAACCATGAGTTCGACTACGGCATGGAGCAGTTCCTGGCCCTGACCGAAGCCGCCGACTTCGACTATGTCAGCGCCAACTTTGTGGACGCCGACGGCAACCCCGTGCTGAAGCCCTATGTGATCAAGGAGGTCAACGGCGCCAAGATCGCCTTTGTGGGCATTTCCACCCCCAAGACCATTACCTCCTCCACCCCCACCTATTTCCAGAACGATGCCGGCGAATACATCTACGGCTTTATGCAGGATGAGACCGGCGAAAAGCTGTACGCCGCCGTGCAGAGCGCCGTGGACGCCGCCCGGGGCGAAGGCGCCAAATATGTCATCGCGATGGCGCATCTGGGCATTGAGGCCGACTGCAGCCCCTGGACCTCCTCTGAGGTCATCGTGAATACCAGCGGCATCGACGCCGTGCTGGACGGCCATTCCCATTCGGTCATCCCCGGCGATATGGTAAAGAATAAAGAGGGCAAGGAGGTCCTGCTGACCTCCACCGGCACCAAGCTGGCCAACATCGGCTGCCTGACCATCGCCCCCGACGGCACCATCACCGCCGCTCTCATCAATGACGGCGGCGTGGGCGAAACGCTGGATACCATCAAGGCCGGGTACGAGGAAATGGTGAATACCGTCGTTGCCTCCACCAAGGTCCCGCTGTGCATCTATGATCCCGCCGATCCCTCCATCCGGCTGGTTCGCCGCCAGGAGACCAACCTGGGCGACCTGTGCGCGGACGCCTACCGGGCCATGTCCGGCGCCGAGATCGCCTTTGTCAACGGCGGCGGCATCCGTGTGGATATCCCCGCGGGCGATATCACCTACGGCCAGATCATCGCCGTTCATCCCTTCGGCAACGAGATGTGCGTGATAGAGGCCACCGGCCAGCAGATCCTGGACGCGCTGGAACTGGGCGCCATGAATGCCCCCGGCGAGAGCGGCGGATTCCTGCAGGTCTCCGGCCTGACCTACGAGATCGACCTTTCGGTCCCCTCCTCGGTGCAGCAGGATGAAAACAAGATGTTCACCGGCGTGGCGGGCGACTACCGCGTCAAGAACGTCATGGTCGGCGAAGAGCCGCTGGATCTGACCCGGACCTACACCCTGGCCAGCCACAACTATATGCTCAAATCCGCCGGCGACGGCTATGCGATGTTCCAGGGCTGCAAGCTGCTGCAGGATTCGGTCATGATCGACAACCAGGTCCTCATCAACTATATCGTTGACGTTCTGGGCGGCGTTGTCGGGGAGGAATATTCGGATCCTTACGGCCAGGGCCGCATCACCGTTCTGGAAGGCTGATTCCCTGTCCGCGCTAAGCACCTAAATAAAACGGCATGGTATCTTCCATGCCGTTTTGTTTTATGCGCATTTTGGCCCGTTTACAGGTCGTCCAGCGTCATGCCGAAGGAGGGCAGGAACTGCAGCATAAACTGCTCCGCTTCCGGCAGCTGCAGCTCGTGGATGGCCTGCAGCAGCGTGTCGTAGGCGCGGTCAAATTCGTGGTTGCCGGCCCGGCGCTCCTCGGTGCATTTGATCAGTGCCGAAAGCTTATCCGCCGCCTTGATGTAAGGCCGGTACTCCTCCGTCGGGGTAAACCACGGGGCCATCTCCTGCGCCATCGGCACCGGCAGGCGGGAAAGCAGGGCTGACTGCGCTTCGGCCTCCACCGCCTTGTACGCCGTCTGGATGCTCTCGTTTTTGTACTTGACGGGGGTGGGCAGATCTCCGGTCAGGATCTCGGTGCAGTCATGATACAGGGCGTACAGCACCGCCTTTTCCGGCTCCAGGCTGCCGCCGCGCTGGCGGTTCAGCAGCGCCAGCGCATGGGCGATGTAGGCGGTCTCCAGCGTGTGCTCGCAAAGGTTTTCCGGCCGGGAGGCCCGCATCAGGCACCAGCGGTCGATGTACTTCATCCGCCCCAGCAGGGCGTAAAAGGTGTTCAGCATGGTTCTTCCTCCTCGGCAAAACGGAAATCGACAGTAAGCCTCGTTTTCTGCTATTCTACCATGGGGCAGGGCGGCTGGCAAGCAGGCGCCGCCGGCAAAGTTTTTGCAGGAACCCCTGCATCATCGGATGCCGAAACTGCAAAAATGCAGGAAAAGTTAAAATTAATTCATAATTTGTAAAAAACAAGGGTTATTATTGCCAATAATCATGTCAAAATGAATGAAAGCAAAAAAATCCTGCAAAAATGGGTTGCAATTTATTTTTGGCGTGCTATAATGGCATCATAGTCCAATCGGCTGTGATAAAAACTATGAAGACAGGAGAAGATTTCCCATGAAAAAGTTACTCGCTTTACTGATGGCGGCCATGATGCTGCTGTGCTGCGTCGCCTGCGGCGGCGGCAACACCGACACCCCCGTTGACGAGCCCGTCGCCCTGACCGTCGGCACCGGCGGCACCGCCGGCACCTACTACGCCTACACCAACGCCGTGGGCATGGTGCTGAAGGATGCCACCGGCTACAACTACAACGTCATTTCCACCGGCGGCTCGGTCGCCAACATCAACGGCATTGAAGACGGCGACTACAACATGGCCATCGTCCAGAACGATACCATGATCAA
>SFLS01000028.1 GCA_004554485.1 Oscillospiraceae bacterium
AGGTCGGAAAGCGCTCCCAGAAAGCAAACCGGATAAAATCCACCACATAGCCCTGGGCAATGCGGTCGATCAGGTTCCCGATGCCGCCGGAGGCCACCAAGGCCAGCGATAAAAAGGCCATATTGGCCAGTTTGCCGCGTTTGGCCGCCATATACACCAGGATCGCCAGCAGCATCACACCTGTCGCAATGATCAGCAGCGTCTGCCTGCCGGAGAGCATCCCCCAGGCGGCGCCGTCATTGCCGTTCGGCAAAAAATCAAAGTTGATTAGTCCCGGAATGACCGGCGCCGCTCCGGCGCCCGCCAGGTGCAGGATCGCCCACTGTTTGCTCCACTGGTCCAATCCCAGCAGCAGCAATCCCAGCACAACAGAAAAGATCTGAAACATTTTTTCACCCTCAAAAGTCTGCGACCCGTTTTACAGGCCGCAGACTGCTTTTATCCTTTATCAGAAGTCATCGTCGTCATCCATCAGGTTAAAATCATTGCCGAACTTCAATCCCGCAAATTTGCTGCGGCGCTCATCCGGGGTCTGTCCGATATCGATGTTCAGAATCTGCTGCTTTTTCTTCTCGAACTCGGCAAAAATATCCTCACCCAGCGCCGGAAAATCCGTTTCCTCCTCCGGCTCTTCGCTTGGCTCGGTCTCCGCCGCGGCTTCCCCTTGCGGTGCTTCCGCCGGCTGTTCTTCCTGTTCCAGCACTGCCTGCTCCGCCGCTTCGGCAGGCTCTGCGGTCTCCGCCGGCGTTGGCTCCTCCGGTTCCTGCGCAGACGTTTCCGGCTCGGCGGCAGGCTCCTCGGCAGGGACCTGGGCCGGCTCCGCGGGTTCCGTCACCGGAATCTTTGTCACCAGCTCAATATGCTCCCGGTACAGCTCGATCAGCTTGGATTTGAACTCCGCGGCCGCAGTCTGCACCCGCAGCAGCTCGTCCTTTTCCTCCTCCACTTTTTTGTGGGCTTCTTCCACGATATGCGCCGCTTTTACCGAAGCCTCCCGCATGGTGATCTCCGCCTTGTTGTTGGCGTTTTTGATAATGTTGTCGCCCATTTTCTGGGCGCCCAGCAGCGCTTCACGCAGGCTGTCCTCATCGTCGCGGTATTTCTGCAGACTTTCCGCCAGTACTGCTATTTTTTCTTCCAGCACCTCATTTTGTTCCTGCAGGTCCTTTACCGTTCCCAGTATCTTTTCAATATAGGAATCCACTTCTTCGGCCTTGTAGCCGGAGATCCCCTTGGAAAACTGCGGATGAGCCAAATGTTCGGTCATGTTCTTTCCCTCCCCTGGTATATGTTCTGGTCCCTTTGCTTATAAATACAGTCCGCTGTTTTCCAGCTCATCCAGCAGGCTGTCGCCCATCACGCCGACGTTATAGGGGGTGATGATATAGGTGGAGTTGGCCACCTTTTTGATCTGACCGCCGTTGGCATAGGCTACGCCGCTTAAAAAGTCCACCAGCCGGCGGGCAATATCCCGGTTGGTCGATTCCAGGTTCAGTACGACGGTGCGTTTGGCCAGCAAATGATCGGCAATGCCGCTGGCATCCTCAAAGCGCTCCGGCTTTACCAGCACCACCTGCAGCTGCGTCGTGGTATTGATATTCACGACCTTGTTGTCTTTGCGGGACTGTGCCGCTGTTTTTTCGGCCGTTTCCTGCTTATTCATGCGGTAATCAGGTTGGACGGAAAAGCTCCCGAACGGGTCATCCTCCTGTTCCTGCTGGTCGGTTTCCTCAAAATCATCCTCAAATTCCTCGTCGCCGATCCCCATAAAATCCTTGAATTTATTGATGAAACTCATAGTGACCTCCTTGCATAGAATGATAGGTTACACAGTTATAGTATCCCATTTTTTGTGGTTCGTGTCAATGTATAACCACAAGAAATTGTGTCCCGATTTTTATTTACAGGTCGCTCAGGGACATTCCGTCGTACAGCTCCGCCTTGGTATCGATCAGCTTGTCAAAGATATTCAGCGATTCTTCACCGGTATAGTTCAGCCGGCTCAGGTAATAGGTATCCCCTTCGTAAATGATATCCACCGTCTTGAACTTGACGCTGTATCCGTTATCCACATAAACGCCCTTTACCCCGTCCACGATCCGCAGGTACTGTTTATCAAAGCGTACGCCGGTAAAGGAATCCGAGGAAAGCCGTACCGCGGCCTCCCGGCGGGAAACGGTATCCTCCGTCACCGCGTTGCCCTTTATCACCAGCATCACAGTGTTGCCGTCATCGCTTTCGACAGAGCGGATCACCGTTCCTTCCACACTGCCGCCGCGGCCCCCGGAAAAGGAAAGGCTGACTTTGCTGCCCGGCGGAAAGTTCTTTTCCTCCTTGCTGTCTATCGTCAGCGCAAAGTACCATTCCGGCCCCGAAACGATCTTTCCCAGCAGCTCCTCCTGCGCCGGATACTCCTCCGTCAGCATCTGCTGCAGCTCTTCGCAGGTCAACATTTCCAGACTTTCCGTGGTGTACTGGCCTTCCCGCCCGTCCACATAGCTGCTGAAATAGCCTTCCTGCGTGCTGTAGACCGCCTCGCTCGAAATACTCCTCTCGGTCTGGTTCTCCAGCTCTGCGATCCGGCTGTTGAGCTCGGCCGTGCCGCCGGTTATCCCGCTGCCCAGGTTAATCTCCTCCTGCAGCTGCAGCGTCAGTTCGTCCAGCGTATCGTATTGCCCCAGCGCCACCGCCGCCGCCATCCGCCGCAGAGCGATATCGGTATTGCGGGTCAGATCGCTCACCGTGGCGGTGTTATTGCTTTCCAGCATGGTCCGCACCCGCTGCAGCATTGTCAGCTCTTTCTGCGCTTCCTGCTGCTGACGGGCCAGATCGGCGCTCAGGGCGTCATTGTAGCGGTAGGCCAGCACGCTGCCCACACGCACCTTTTCGCCGTCCTCAACCGCGTAACGCAGGTGGCTGCCCGCCGGCTGCGCCAGACTCTGCTCGGTCCGGAAAAAGATCCCGTGGGACGTCGCGGTATGGTACACCGTATAGCGATAAACATCGACGGTGGAATAATCGCTGAAAAAATGCCGGTAAGCGTGATACCCTGCAAAAATCAGCAAAAACGCCGCCATGATTACTGTCAGCAGCTTTCCCATTGCACTTTTCACGCCGTTTCCTCCCCGTCATTCTGAATAATCCTCATTGCCTGCTCCGTTACCGTCTCCCCGGCTTGCTGCGCGTCCGGCTCGATCCACCGGATCCGGGCATCCGCCCCGAACCAGGTCAGCTGCCGCTTGGCGTACCGGCGGGTACTGCGTTTCAGGTTTTCCAGCGCCTGCTCCAGTGGGAGCGTCCCGTCCATCCAGTCGTACAGTTCCTTATACCCGATGGCCTGCGCCGCCGTGGCGGTCAAGCCCTGCTGCCGTACCGCCCTGGCCTCTTCCAGCAGTCCGGTCTCTGCCATCGCGTCCACCCTGCGCCCGATCCGCTCATACAGGTTCTCCCTGTTTCGATACCGCAGCCCGATCTGGATCACATGATAGGGGCAAGGCGCCTGCCGGGAGCGTTCCTCCTGCTCCCGGATCGACCTGCCGCTCACCTGCATCACTTCAATGGCCCGGATCACCCGCCCCAGGTTATTGGGATGGATCCTTTCGGCGGTTTGCGGGTCCATCGCCTGCAGCTGCCGCCATACGGCCAGGTTTCCTTCGTCCTGCGCCTGACGGCGCAGCCGTTCCCGCAGGGCGGCATCTCCGCCGGTTTCCTCCTCGTACTGGATATGATCTACGATGGCCTTGATATACAGGCCCGTCCCACCGCACAGCACCGGCACCCGGCCCCGCCGCAGGATATCGTCGATCTTCTCTCTTGCCAATACCGCATATTGGGCCACCGAAAAGGGCTTCTCCGGCGGCCAGAACCCGATTAGATGGTGCGGCACCTCCGCCATCTCCTCGGGAGTGGGCTTTGCCGTCGCAATATCCATTCCCCGGTAGATCTGCATGCTGTCGGCGGAAACGATCTCTCCGCCCAGTTCCTTTGCCAGGGCAATGGCCAGCGCCGTCTTGCCGGAGGCCGTCGGGCCTACCACGGCGATCAGCGTATTCGGTTTTGGCGGCACCGCTATCACCTCGTTTTTTGCTAGACGATCCTTCCGAACATTTTTTCCAGTTCCCGCCGTGTGATGACGACCGCCACCGGCCGTCCGTGGGGACAGTTGCGCACGGTGGGGTCCTCCCGCAGCAGCCGCAGCAGCTCCTGCTGCTCCCGCTCCGGCGAGGGGATATTTCCCTTGATGGCAGCTTTGCAGGCGACGGAGTGGTACAACTCGTCAAAAATGGCGGTTTCCTCCCGGCCGCCCTGCAGCAGCCGCTCACACAGCTCAGTCACCAGGTCCTGCACGGGGCTGTCCTCCAGCACCGCCGGCACCTCCCGTATCCGCACACACCTGTCTCCGAAATCCTCCACCGCGAATCCGGCCCGTTCAAAATATTCCGGGTTGGAAAGGGCGGCCTCGTACTGCTCGTGGGAAAGCATTACCGTCTGCGGCGCCAGCAATACCTGCCGTTCCACCGCGCCGCTCTGGTGCTGCTGTTTCAGGCGGTTGAACAGGATCCGCTCGTGGGCGGCATGTTTATCGATCAGCAGCAGTTCCTCGCCGTGCTCCGCCAGCAGATAGGTCGCAAAAGCCTCCCCGATCAGCCGGTATTCCTTTTCCGGCGCCGGTAACTCAGCTGCCGTCACCGGGGACTGTACGCCCACCGGGTCGCTGTGCTCCCGCCGGACCGATTCCGCCGCCTCGGCGGCCCGGTTTCTCTCTGTTTTTTCTGTTTGCTTTACCCATTTGGATTCTACCTGCGGACCGGGGGGGATCTCCGGCTCCCATTTGCGCGGGGGCGCCGCCCGCTGTTCCGAAGCGCCGTAGGGCGTCCCCTTGGGCGGCAGCTCCCTGCGGTACAGCGCCGTACCGCTTTCGCTGCGCAAAAATCCCGTCGGACCGCCGTAGCTCTTTTTCTCCGGCAGGCTTTCGGCCAAGTCCCGATACTGCCGGGCGGTCATGCGGGTCTGTACTCCTTCTGCCGGCCGGTTTTTCAGTTCAAAATCATTAAAGCGTCTGCCGCCGACGTCCCGTACCGGCACCGTACGGTCCATCCGGCCCAAAGCACCCTTGCAGGCGTTCGTCACCGCGTCAAAGACCCCGCGCTCGTCGCTGAGCTTGACCTCCAGCTTGGCGGGATGCACATTGACGTCCACCTGCGCCGGGTCGACGGTCAAATTGATAACGCAGCCAGGGAATTTGCCCACCATAATATGGTTGCGGTAGCTTTCCTCCACCGCCGCCATCATGGTGGCGCTTTTGATGTAGCGGTGATTGATAAAAAAGTGCTCCATGCTGCGGGAGGGCCGGCAACATTCCGGCCGCACCAGAAAGCCGCTGATGCGGTACGGACCGCTTTCACATTCCACCGGGATCAGTCCCCGGCCGAATTCATTGCCGTACACGGCAAAAACAGCCGCCAGCAGATCACCGCTGCCCGGTGTGGAAAGTCTGACCTCCCGCTCCCGGATCAGCTTAAAGGCGATCTCGGGGTGGGACAGCGCCAGCCGGTCCAGCAGCGTTGCGACGGCCGTCCCTTCGGTCGTGTCTTTTTTCAGAAATTTCATTCTGGCCGGGACATTGTAAAACAGGTTGCGCACCGTAATAACGGTACCGATGGGGCAGCCCGCCTCCGCCAGCTCCCCGGCGCACTCCCCCGCAAGGCTATATCGTGTCCCGATCTCCTCCCCGGTCGCGCGGGTCACCAGCTCGGTCTCGCTTACCGCGCAGATAGAGGCCAGCGCCTCCCCGCGGAACCCCAGCGTCCCGATGCGGTCAAGATCCTCCGGGCGCAGCACCTTGCTGGTGGCGTGGCGCAAAAAGGCCTTCGGGACGTCCTCCCGCTCGATGCCGCAGCCGTTATCGGTCACACGGATGAGCCGTACCCCGCCGTTGGCGATCTCCACCGTGATGGCGGTCGCGCCGGCATCAATGGCGTTTTCCACCAGCTCCTTGACCACCGAAGCCGGCCGGTCTATCACCTCTCCCGCCGCGATCAGCTCGGCGGTTTCCCGGTCCAGTATATTGATTTTCGGCACAGGCTCATCTCCTTTCTTTCGGTTCTGTCTTTGCCGCCTTTACAGCAGCTTTTTCAGCTCGTAGATCAGGTTCAGCGCCTCCAGCGGCGTCAGGGTATTGGGGTCTGCCTGCCGCAGCCGTTTTTTGATCGCCTCGCCTTTCTCATCGATGAAGAACAGCTGCTCGCCCCCCTCCGGGGCTTTGGCGCGGGTATGCACCTTGGCCCGGGAAACTTCGTGGCCCTCCTCCAGCGAGGAAAGCACCTCGTAGGCGCGGTCAATGACCCACCGGGGGATCCCCGCCAGCTTGGAAACCTCGATGCCGTAGCTTTCATCCACCCCGCCGGGAATGATCCGCCGCAGGAAGATGATCTCCTCGCCCCGTTTTTTCACCGCGACGTTGTAGTTCTTTACGCAGGGGATCAGCTCCTCCAGCTCGGTCAGTTCGTGGTAATGGGTGGCAAACAGCGTTTTGGCGCCCAGCTTTTTGCGGTCGGCAATGTATTCGATCACGGCGCGCGCAATGCTCATGCCGTCGTAGGTGGAGGTTCCGCGCCCGATCTCATCCAGGATCAACAGGCTCTTGTCGGTCGCCTCCCGCAGGATGGTCGCGACCTCGTTCATTTCCACCATAAAGGTGGACTGTCCGGTGGTCAGATCGTCGGAGGCCCCCACGCGGGTAAATATGCCGTCCACGATGCCGATGCGGGCGCTTGCCGCCGGCACAAAGCTGCCGATCTGCGCCATCAGCACGATGAGCGCCACCTGTCGCATATAGGTGGATTTACCGGCCATATTGGGACCCGTCAGCACGGCAATCTGCTGCTCCCGGTTGTTCAGCTTGGTATCATTGGGGACAAAGGGCACCCCGTCCAGTAGCTGTTCCACCACCGGGTGCCGTCCTTCGCTGATCTCGATCTCATCCGAAAGGTCCACCGTCGGGCAGCAGTAGTTGTTGTTCAGCGCCACGGTGGCAAAGCTGCACAGCATATCCAGTCCCGCCACCGCCGCTGCCGTCTGCTGAATGCGCGGCAGTTCGGCTGCCACAGTTGCCCGAACCTGCTCGTACAGCTCGGCTGCCCGTTCCACAGCGTCCTGCTGGGCGTGCAGCACCCGTTCCTCCAGCTCCTTGATCTCCTCGGTGATGTAACGCTCCGCGTTGGTCAGGGTCTGCTTGCGGATATAATGGGCCGGCACCTGGTCCTTGAAGGAGTTGGAAACCTCGATGTAATACCCAAACACCCGGTTGTAACCGATGCGCAGCGTGCGGATACCGGTGGCTTCCTTTTCCCGTTCCTCTATTTCCGCCAAAATCCCGCGGATATCCTTGGAAAGGTGCCGGGCGTCATCCAGCGCGGCGTCGTATCCCTCCCGGATGACGCCGCCTTCCTTCAGCGGCGCTTCGCTGTCCGGGTCGATCGCGGACCCGATCAGCTCCGCTATATCGTTCAGCGGGTCTATGTTCTGTTCGATCTCCCGCAGCAGGGCACACTGTACCTCGCCCAGCAGCTCCCGGATCGCCGGCAGGCGGGCCGCCGTCATTCCCAGGGCAATCATATCCTTGACCGGCGGGTTGCCGTAGACTACCCGGGTCATCAGCCGTTCCAGGTCGTATACGCCGTCCAGCTCGGCGGCCAGCTCGCTGACCAGGATGCTGTTTCTCGTCAGCTCGGTCACCGCATTCAGCCGCCGGTTGATGGCGTTGACCGAAAGCAGCGGCTGTTCGATGGAGGTACGCAGCAGCCTGCGCCCCATCGAGGTCTTGGTCTTATCCAGCACCCAGAAAAGCGTTCCCCGCTTTTCCCGGCTGCGCATCGTTTCGGTCAGTTCCAGGTTGCGCCTGGCGCTGATGTCCAGCTTCATATACTCCTGCGGCAGGTAGCACTGCACCTCCAGCAGCCGCTCCAGACCGGTAAATTGGGTCACCTTCAGGTAGGCCATCAGCCCGCCCAGCGCCGAAACGGCCAGCGGAACGCCCTCCAACCGGGTCAGCGTCTCTTTGCCGAACTGCTCCTCCACGATCCGGCGGGCCGCCTCCGCCGCGTAGGCGTCGGTGTCTCCCTCCTGGGCAGCACAGCACAGCCGGTCCTTCAAAAATGAGACCGCCGAGTGCATTTTTGCAAATTCCTTCTGGTAGATCACCTCGTGCGGGCTGTATTTGCCCAGCTCATTGATGACCGCCGTCTCCCCGGCAACTTCGGTAGCCAGCACGCAGCCGGTGGAAATATCGGCAAAGGCCAGCCCGCAACGTTCCTCTCCGGGGCAGATGCTGCAGATGAAGTTGTTGCTGCCCTCCTCCAGCATATTGGCTTCCATCAGGGTACCGGGGGTCACCACCCGCACGATATCCCGCTTGACCATTCCCTTGGCCAGCGCCGGATTTTCCAGCTGCTCGCAGATGGCGACCTTGTAGCCCTTTTTCACCAGCCGGGCAATGTAGTTATCCACGCTGTGATAAGGCACGCCGCACATCGGGGCGCGCTCCGGCAGGCCGCAGTCGCGGCCGGTCAGCGTCAGCTCCAGCTCCCGGGAGGCCGTCACGGCGTCATCAAAGAACATCTCGTAAAAGTCTCCGAGACGGAACATCAATATCTGGTCCCGATGCTCGTCCTTCATCGAAAGGTACTGCTGCATCATGGGGGAAAGCTTGCTGCGATCCTCAGGTACAAGAGACATTTTGGTTCCTCAAACTTTCTGTCAGATGGGCGTCCTTCAGTGGCAGCCGCCGCAGGAAGAACAGTCGCCGCCGCAGGATTGCTCCTCGATCTCGTAGGGGTTTTCGCCGTCGGCGCTGCCCTGGATGATCTGCAGGATAAACCGCACAACGACGTCCAGCTCGTCCTTGGTGGTGGAATAGGCAATCATCAGCGGGTCGCTTACGATTTCCTCGTACAGCTTTTTCACCTCGCCGTTCAGCTCCGCCACCCGGCTGGGGTCCTTTTCCTCGGCGGTGATAGCCCGGTTGAGGTCCAGCTTTTTCAGGTTAAAGCGGCCCAGCTTATCCTGCAGCTCTTCGCTGTTGTCGGCCGCGGTCTTGGCTACCAGAAAGGCGGTAAACTCATCGGTATCCTGGATTGCCAGACCCAGCTCTCTTGCTTTTTCGATCAATGCTTCGTAAGTCATATCAAAAATCCTCCCGGAATTGTATTTCGCTTTTTTGTTTTTCCCAAAAGCGACAGCACTCAGCCGGTCACTTCGCCCCGCAGCGCCCAGTTCATCGCTTCGGTGATCCTGACCTTGAAAAACTCCCCGATTCGCTCCGGCGGGGCTGCCACCTCCACGATGGTGTTATCATCGGTGCGGCAGCTTACCGTGCCGGGGGTTCTGCCCTCCTCTTCGGCCAGCACCCGCAGCGTTTGCCCCACATAGCCCTGCAGAAGCTCGCTGCCGATGGCGCCCTGGACCTCCAGCAGCTCCCGGAACCATTTGGATTTTTCCGCGGCGGGGGTGGGGTCGGGCAGTTTTTCGGCGGCGGTGCCGCTGCGTTTGGAGTAGATAAAAGTAAACAGCGCACTGTACCGCACCCGCCGGACCAGTTCCAGCGTTTGTTCAAAGTCCTCCCGTGTTTCCCCGGGGAAACCCACGATAATATCGCTGGTGACCGAAAGCCCCGGCATCCGCTGCCGAGCATAGGCCAGCAGCTGCTCGTAATGGCGCAGGTCATAGTGCCGGTTCATCGCCTGCAGGATACGGTCGCTGCCGCTTTGCACCGGCAGGTGCAGGTGCCGGCAGACCTTTTCGCAGTCCGCCATGGCGTCCAGCAGACGGGGGGTGCAGTCCTTGGGGTGGCTGGTCATAAACCGAATCCTGAAATCCCCCGGAATGGCGTTGATCCGCCGCAGCAGGTCGGCAAAATCACAGGGCTCCTGCAGCCCCTTGCCGTAGGAGTTGACGTTCTGGCCCAGCAGAGTGACCTCCCGGCAGCCGTGAGAAACCAGTTTTTCCACCTCGCGCGCAACGTCGTCGGGCAGGCGGCTGCGCTCGCGCCCGCGCACGTACGGGACGATGCAGTAAGAACAAAAATTATCGCAGCCGTACATGACCGGCACAAAGGCCTTGTGACGGCTTTCATGCAGGACCGGCACCTCCTCGTAGAGGGTCAGATCGCCGGCAGGGTCCCGGCGGATGCTGCGCTTGCCGTCGATGAGCACCCGGTACAGAAGCTCCGGCAGACGGGCAAAGGCGTTGGTCCCCATGACGAGATCGACGTAGGGGTAGCTCATTTTCAGCTTTTCGCTGACCTGCTGCTGTTCGGTCATGCAGCCCGCCAGCGCAATAATGAGCCCCGGTTTATTCTTTTTCAGGCCTTTAAGCGCCCCGACATTGCCGAACACCCGCTGTTCGGCGTTTTCCCGGACGGCGCAGGTATTGTAGAGGATAAGATCCGCCCGACGGATCTCATCGGTAAAGCCATAGCCCAACTCCGCCAGAAGGCCCTTGAACCGCTCGCCGTCGTAGACGCTTTGCTGGCAGCCAAAGGAGTGAACATACGCCAACGGTGGGGACACATACCGCTCGGCAAGCGTTTTTCGGATCTCGGCGGCATAGGTCTGTTGGGCGGAAAGCTCCCAGTAGCTTTGAGAGAGCGCTTTGGGTTTGGTCAAGCGATGACCACCTTTCTTTGCAGGGGATATACACAGAATATTGTATCACTTTTGCTTGTGTGCCGCAACACCCCGCGGCAACTAATTCCACAAGATATAGCGTCGGAGCGGTTCTTGCCATATCACACATTTTTTCATGGCACGCTCCCGTAAATTTCCTTGCTTTTTTGCTGATGCGAACTTGTGTTCGTCATCTTTTTGTGGTACAATAAACGGTATCATCCAGCAGCAGGAGGGCGCTATGAGTCAGGATCGTTTTCGTCTGGTATCTCCTTTTCAACCCACCGGCGACCAGCCGGAGGCCATTGACGCCCTGGTACAGAGCATCGAGGCCGGCCACCGGATGCAGACGCTGAAGGGCGTGACCGGCAGCGGCAAAACCTTTACCATGGCCAATATCATCGAGCGGCTGAACCGCCCCACCCTGGTACTGGCCCACAACAAAACGCTGGCGGCCCAGCTGTGCAGCGAGTTCAAGGAGTTTTTCCCGGAAAACGCGGTGGAGTACTTTGTCAGCTACTACGACTACTACCAGCCGGAAGCCTACATCGCCTCCACGGATACCTACATCGAGAAGGACAGCGCCATCAACGACGAGATCGAAAAGCTGCGTCATTCCGCTACCTCCTCCCTTTCGGAGCGAAGGGATGTGATCATTGTGTCCTCCATTTCCTGCATCTATACCCTGGGCGACCCCATCGACTACCGCAACATGGTCATTTCGCTGCGGCAGGGGATGACAAAGGACCGGGACGAGCTGATCCACAAGCTGGTGGAGATCCAGTACGAGCGCAACGACATCAACTTTATCCGCAATAAATTCCGGGTACGGGGCGACGTGGTGGAAATCTATCCCGCCTATTCCACCGATACCGCCATTCGGGTGGAGTTTTTCGGGGATGAGATCGACCGCCTCTGCGAGATCAACACCGTGACCGGCGAAGTGAAAAATATGGTGAGCCATGTGGCCATCTACCCCGCCTCCCACTACATCGTCCCCCACGAGCGGCTGATGGTCGGCATCGAGGAGATCCGCCGGGAGTGCGACGAGCGGGTGGAATACTTCCGCGCCCGCAACAAGCTGATCGAAGCGCAGCGCATTGCCGAACGCACCAACTACGATATCGAGATGCTGCAGGAGATCGGCTTCTGCAAGGGCATCGAAAACTACTCCCGGGTACTTTCCGGCCGGGCGCCGGGCAGTATGCCCTCTACCCTGCTGGATTACTTCCCGGAGGACTTTGTCATCTTCATCGACGAATCCCATGTGACGCTGCCGCAGGCCCGCGGGATGTACGGCGGCGACCGCAGCCGCAAGGAAAGCCTGATCGAATACGGCTTCCGGCTGCCTTCGGCGCTGGATAACCGTCCCCTGCGCTTTGAGGAATTCATGGGGAAGCTGAAGCAGATCGTCTGCGTCAGCGCCACCCCGGGCGAGCTGGAGCGCAGCCAGAGCGACGTCATCGCCGAGCAGCTTATCCGCCCGACGGGGCTGCTGGATCCGGAGATCGATGTGCGTCCGGTGGAGGGACAGATCGACGACCTCATCGGGGAGATCAACCGGCGCACCGAGAAAAACCAGCGGGTGCTGGTGACCACGCTGACCAAAAAAATGGCGGAGGACCTGACCGGGTATCTGGACAAGGCGGGCATCAAGGTGCGGTATATGCACCACGATGTGGATACCATCGAGCGGATGGAGATCATCCGCGACCTGCGCCGGGGCGAATTTGACGTGCTGGTGGGCATCAACCTGCTGCGGGAGGGCCTGGATATCCCGGAGGTTTCGCTGGTAGCCATACTGGACGCCGATAAGGAGGGCTTTCTGCGCAGCGAGACTTCGCTGGTGCAGACCATCGGCCGGGCCGCCCGCAACGCCGAAGGCAAGGTCATCATGTACGCCGACGAGGTGACCGACAGCATGCAGAACGCCATCCGGGAGACCTACCGCCGGCGGGAGATCCAGCAGCGCTACAATGCCGAACATGGCATTACCCCCCGGACCATCCAGAAAGAGATCCGCGAGGTGCTGGAGATCAGCCTGCCCGAAAAGGAGGGCAAACCCGCGCGCAAGATGTCCCGCAAGGAGACCGAAGCTGCCATTGCCAAGCTCTCCGCGGAGATGCGGGAGGCGGCCCGTCTGCTGGAATTTGAGCACGCGGCCTATCTGCGGGATAAAATCGCAAAGCTCAGGGAGTCCCTGTAGTCCATAAGGAGGAACCATGGCATTAGATAAAATCGTGATCCGCGGGGCGCGGCAGAACAATCTCAAGAATATCGACCTGGAGATCCCGCGGGATAAGCTGATCGTCTTTACAGGGCTTTCCGGCTCCGGCAAGACCTCCCTGGCCTTCGATACCATCTACGCGGACGGGCAACGACGCTACGTGGAGAGTCTGTCCTCCTATGCCAGAATGTTTTTGGGACAGGCGGAAAAGCCCGATGTGGACGAAATTTCCGGCCTTTCCCCCGCTATTTCCATCGACCAGAAAACCACCAGCAAGAACCCGCGTTCCACCGTCGGTACCGTGACCGAAATCTACGATTACCTGCGGTTGTTATATGCCAGGGTAGGGGTCCCGCACTGCCCCATCTGCGGCAGGGAGATCACCCAGCAGACGGTGGACCAGATGGTGGATAGGGTGCTGGCTCTGCCGGCGGGGACCCGCATCCAGGTGATGGCGCCCATCGTGCGGCAGCGCAAAGGCACCTACCAGAAGGAGCTGGACGCCGCCCGCCGCAGCGGGTATGTCCGGGCCCGGGTGGACGGCAGCCTGTACGAGCTGACCGAGGAGATCAAGCTGGAGAAAAACTATAAGCACACCATCGAGATCGTGGTGGACCGCCTTTCGGTCAAGCCGGAAATCCGCTCCCGGCTGGCGGATTCGATAGAGACCTGCTGCGCCATGACCGGGGGGCTTGCCCTGGTAGACGTCATCGGCGGGGAGGAGATGCTGTTCAGCCAGAACTACGCCTGCCCTGACCATGATGTTTCCATCGAGGAGCTTTCGCCCAATATGTTCTCCTTCAACAATCCCGCCGGCAGCTGCCCCACCTGCACCGGGCTGGGCGTTTTTCAGAAAGTGGACCCGGCGCTGGTGATGCGGTATCCTGACCGTTCCATCCGGGACGGCGCCTTTAAGACGACCGGATGGAGCTGCGACGAGGGCACCATCGGAGAAATGTACTTCAAGGGGCTGGAAAAGCACTTTGGCGTGCCGCTGGATATCCCGGTAAAGGAGATACCCCGAGACAAGCTGGACCTGGTGCTGTTCGGCACCAAAGGGCAGAAATTTGAAATGGTGAGGCAGTCCGCCGGATTTAAGGGCAAGTTCTTCAATGACTTCGAGGGGATTGTGAACAACCTGGAGCGGCGATTCAAGGAGACCAGCAGTGAGTGGATGCGGTACGATATCGCCACCTTTATGTCGTCGGTCCCCTGCCCCGACTGCCACGGCGACCGTCTGCGGCCGGAAATACTGGCGGTGACCGTCGGCGGCATCAATATCAGCGATTTCTGCAAGATGAGCGTAAAGCAGGCGCTGGACTTTATGGAAACCCTTTCCCTGACCGAAATGCAGCAGCGCATTGCAGGACAGATCCTCAAGGAGATCAAAAGCCGGCTGCTCTTTCTTTCCAACGTGGGGCTGAACTATCTGACACTGGCCCGCGCCGCCAGCACCCTTTCCGGCGGCGAAAGCCAGCGCATCCGGCTGGCCACCCAGATCGGCTCCAGTCTGATGGGGGTGCTGTATATTCTGGACGAGCCCTCCATCGGACTGCACCAACGGGATAACACCAGGCTGATAGAGGCGCTGAAAAACCTGCGCGACCTGGGCAATACCGTTATTGTGGTGGAGCACGACGAGGAAACGATGGAGGCCGCCGATTATATCGTCGATATCGGGCCGGGCGCGGGCATCCATGGCGGGAATGTTGTATACAGCGGCCCGGTGGCGGGCATCAAAGCCTGCCGGGAATCCATCACCGGGCAGTACCTTTCCGGCGCCAAGTGCATCCCCCTGCCTGCGCGCCGCCGTCCCGGCAACGGCGGATTCCTGGAGGTGGTGGGCGCCGAGGAGAATAACCTGAAAAACATCGACGTAAAATTCCCGCTGGGCTGCTTTGTCGCGGTCACAGGGGTCTCCGGCTCCGGCAAAAGCTCGCTGGTCAACGAGATCCTGTACCGGACACTGAGCAAGGAGCTGATGGGCTCCCACGAGCGGCCTGGCAAGCACAAGGCACTGCACGGGCTGGAGCTGGTGGATAAGGTCATCGATATCGACCAGTCCCCCATCGGCCGGACGCCGCGCTCCAACCCTGCCACCTATACCGGTGTGTTCAACGATATCCGGGAGGTCTTTGCTTCCACCAACGAGGCAAAGATGAGGGGTTACAAGATCGGCCGGTTCTCCTTTAACGTGAAGGGCGGTCGGTGTGAAGCCTGCGAGGGCTGCGGCATTCTGGAGATCCCGATGCACTTTTTGCCGGATGTGTACGTCCCGTGTGAGGTGTGCAAGGGCAAGCGCTATAACCGTGAAACGCTGGAGGTCAAATATAAAGGCAAAAGCATCTATGACGTGCTGGAAATGAGCGTGGAGGAGGGTCTGGCTTTCTTTGAGAACCTGCCCAAGATCCGGCGCAAGCTGCAGACCCTGTACGACGTGGGGCTGGGGTACATCAAGATCGGGCAGCCGGCCACCACCCTTTCCGGCGGCGAAGCGCAGCGGGTCAAGCTGGCGACGGAGCTTTCCCGCCGCGGGACCGGCCGGACGGTGTATATCCTGGATGAACCGACCACCGGTCTGCACACCGACGACGTGAAAAAGCTTATCGAAATACTGCAGAAATTCGTGGACGCCGGCAACACCGTGATCGTCATTGAGCATAACCTTGACGTCATCAAGACCGCGGACCATATCATCGACCTGGGGCCGGAGGGTGGCGACGGCGGCGGCACCGTAGTGTGCTGCGGCACCCCGGAAGAGGTAGCAGAATGCTCGTCTTCCTGCACCGGCATCTACCTGAAAAAGCTGCTGGAAAAACAGCGGTAAACCAATGGCCCTCCCGAAAAACGGGAGGGCCATTTTGCGGCGTTTGCAGAAGACAGCCGCAGCGTTATTCCTCCGATGCGCCGTCCTGCGCGCTGCGCAGACCGAACGCCCGGCGGGCAGCCGCGCTGAAATAGCCCGACTGGGCCATCGAAACGTAATCGCTGCCTGCAATGACAAAGTGATCCACAAGGTCGATGGAGATAGCGCCCAGCGCATCCCGCAGGGCAAGGGTGGCGGCGATATCCTCCCGGGAGGGAATGGCCAGGCCGCGTGGATGATTGTGCGCCAGAGATTGCCGGTGTTGACGCGATCGACGCTGATCTCCCGCAGGTTGTTATCCAGACAGAGGAGAAACAGCTCCTCCTCTGTCAGGCCGCTGCAGGCGGCGACCAGCTTTTTGCCGTAGTAGCGCATCAGATCCTCCCGCTCGGCATCGTTGGGCGGCGGGGCGATGGCCTCCGAGAAATAGCGCCGGGCCACATCCGCAATGAGGTGCAGATGCACCGCCGAATGCAGGGTGACGCCCTCCACCTGTGCCAGCTGTTCCGGCGCGGCGCTGAGGACGCCCACCAGCGAGCCGAAATGTTCCAGCAGCCGATGTGCCAGCACATTGGTATCGCGGCGGGGAACCGAATAAAACAGCAGCAGTTCCAGGACATTATGCGGCTCAAAGCGATCCAGTCCTTCGGAGAGATAGCGGCCCTTGAGCCGTTCCCGGTGACCCTCGTGCTCGTTTGACATCCGGTATTCCCTCCCCTTCGACAAAATTCCGCACATATTATATCATTTTATGGAACAATAAAACAAGACGTTTCGTGCTGATTAAAGCCCTTTATAGGCGTTTATAACTATGCATATTAAACAAGGTGCGCGAAAAATATATGACTATTTTTATAATATTTTATAACTTTTATATCTGTCGAATAAAATGGTGTCAAAAATGGTGTAGATTCAGCTATTGCACTTTTCTAATTCCCTAAAATGTTAAACCGCTATCTTCGGTGATGAATGGCTATAAATATTTAGTGTTATATTTGCCGTAGAATGTTCCATGATGTACTGTAACGACTTAATATTCAACCCAGCGTTTAACATGTTAGCACAAAATGTGTGCCGAAGGACAATGAGGAGAAAAATGTTCTATTCCACGCGAATCACTTTTCGCAGGGAACCTTTTTACTGATTACTGAAACCACTTTTTACATATATGGATGCGGCAGTATCCACAAAAAAGCACAGTATTACCTAGTTAGAATAACGTTTTTCTGAACCTCAATTTACTTGTAACAGAAAAATGTGTTACAATAAAACATCACCACGGAAAGGAGCGCGACCGTATGAATATCCGCGAACTGGCTAAGGAAGCCGGCGTCTCAGTAGCAACGATCTCCCGGGTCATCAATCATCCGGAAACGGTGTTGCCCGAAACACGAGAGCGGGTGCAGGCCATCATCGAAAAATATCAATACAATCCAAAGCCGGTTACCCGCGGGAAGCGTTCTGTCGCTTTCATCGTACCTATCATGGCTCATTCCGAAGAACTGATCCGCGGAATCCAATCAGTTCTATCACCCAAAGGGATTCTTGTTAACATTATTGAATCCAGTTTTGTGCATGGCGGTACTGCTGCCTGCATCCAAGCTGCCGCTGCCGCGAAGAATATCGGGCTGCTGGTAGCGGGGGAACCTGGGCTGTCGCTGGAGGGTATGCCGAAGGAAATCCCGCTGGTACTGATTGGCCATTATCACCAGCCGAAGAATTACAGTGTCTGTTACATCAACTACCGTGAAGGCGCAGAGAAAATGGTTGCGCATCTTACCGCAATGGGGCGCCGACGCATCTGGTTGCTGCAAAGCAGGTCAGATTATCCTGAGAAAGAGCAAATTACGGAGGGCTTTCGACAGGCCGTACGAGAGTTGGCGCTGCCAGAAGCGGAGTGCCGCATTCTGGAGAGCGAGGATAGCGTAGCCGGTGGTTATCGTACCTGTCGGGAAATTATTTTGGCCAAGAAACCACCGGAGGCCTTGTTTTCCGTCACCGATGCCATGGCTTTTGGTGTGATGAAGGCCGCGCGCGAAGAGAACATACCCCTGCCACAGGATTTGGCCATTGCTGGCTTTACCGGCAGTGAGACGGCTGCTGTCGTCGAACCAGGGCTGACTACAATGGAACACCCAACCGAGCGGCTGGGGGCAGTTTCTGCCCGACGGCTTATTGAATTAATCGAGGACAGTGCTTTATATCAGGTCGAAACCCATGAAATTGTTCTGAAGTCCAAGTTGATAATCCGCCAGTCGTGCGGCAACCGCAAAGAGATCTACGAGCTGTTTGAGTAAAGGAGGGGACGATATGTCATTATTATCCGTCAACTTTATGGGTCTGCCGCTCAAAAATCCCATTATTGCAGCTGCTGGTCCCTGGTGCCGTGATGCTGCCGCTATGCAGAAAGCCATTGACGCCGGTGCAGCTGCTGTAGTGACGGAGACCATTACGTTGGAAAAAAGCCATATGGTCAGCCCGCGCGTCTTTTACCGGGACGGCGAGGTATACAATACTACGCTGTACAGTACCATGTCGCTGGAGGATGTTGAGCAGGAGGCAGAACGCCTGAAAAAGAAAGACGCCTTTCTAATCTGCAATATCCGAGGCACCACACCCTCGGAACTACGTTACCTGGGTAACCGAATGCAGCGGCTGGGTGCAGATGCACTGGAACTGTGCTGTTTTACTCCTATCGGTACTAAGCTGGAAGATATCAGCATTCGGCCGGAGGAAGTTGGGGAGATGGTACGCAGCGTCACCTCCGCGGTGGAGATCCCTGTTATGGTGCGCCTGCCACATCACGCTGCACTCAATCCGGCCTTTGCACGGCAGATCGCACAAAACGGCGCACGAGCCATCAGCGCTATCGAGTCACTGGAAGGCATCAACGGAGTAGATATAGAAACCGGCCGCTGCACTATGGCAGCTATTGGCGGTTGCACCGGCGCACATTTACGGCCGCTTTCTTTGGCAGCTACGGCTGTTTTGCACCAATTGGCTGATTGTGAAATTGCAGCCATGTGTGGGGTTGAAAGCTGGCAGAGCATCGTGGAGTTCCTGATGCTGGGCGCCACGGTGGTGCAGATGGGTTCAGCGATCATGCTGAATGGCTACGGCTATATTACCGAAACACTGCAAAAACTGGAACACTGGATGCAGGAAAGGGGATATCGTGATCTGAGTGCCGTGCGCGGGAAAGCACTATCTTCCCTTTCCCCTTTTGAGAAGCTTCCAGATTGGTTGCTGCATGCTGATGCCGCACTGCCCTGCGACGGTACCTGCCCCGATGGCTGTCAGGAACGATGTCGCTGCGCCTGTCTGTACGGGGCAATCTTCTGCAAAAATGGAAAAATAGCAGTAGACCCAGACGCTTGCACTGGCTGTGGGCTATGCGTATCCGTTTGTCCCAAAAAAATCTTTACCATAGGATAACCGCACTGCCGGGGAGCCTACGCTCTCCGGCTTTTGCTTGATATTGATGTAACAATGAACAAACGTTACATAAAATTGTTGTCCAATCCGCTGAATTATTGACGGGAGCGAAAAAAACTGTTGAAAATTTGACGCATACTTGCTAAGATGCAGATGTAACAATATTATTTGTTACATTCGAAACAAGCGCTTGATGTTACAAACTGATCTGATGTTTTGAAAGGAGCTGTCCTCTATGTCAAAAATCCCTGTCGGTTATGGGCTGAATGACTGCCCACCCATCAAGGAAACGATCCCGCTGAGTATCCAGCAGATTGTCGTTCTCGTATTTAACGTCCTGCCTGTCCCGCTGCTCATCGGTGCCGGTATCGGTCTTTCTGCCAGCGAGATCACCATTCTGGTTGCCGGGTGTCTGCTCGTTACCGGTATCGCCACTCTGCTTCAGACCATTGGTGTTGGTCCCATCGGTGCCTGCCTTGTTGGCAGTATTATCACCACCGTGCTGTGGACTGGCCTCCACAAACAGCTTTCCATCCTGTTCAAACCCTATATCACCGGTGCTGTTGTTATGGCACTGGGACTCAGCCTCTGCAGCGTGGGCATCGGTTACTGCGCCGGTGGCGTAGGTTCCGCTGATTACGGCGATCCCATCAACCTGATGCTGGCCGCCGGAACCATTATCATTATGGTTCTGCTCAATTATTTCTGTAGCCGCAACTTTCTCTCCAAAGCTTCCCCTCTTATCGCTATCCTGGTGATGAGCGCCGTAGCAGCAGCTTTCGGCAAGCTGGATCTTTCCCCCATTGCCGCAGAATCCTGGCTGCGTGTTCCCCAGCCGCTGCACTTTGGCATCAAGTTTGAGCTCGGCCCCATCATTTCTATCACGATCCTGTCCTTCATTGCTTTGGTTGAGCTGATGGGCGACCAGACCACAGCTTCTATGCTGGCCAAGAACACTTTGCCCACCAGCCGCGAGACCAAAGGCGGTGTACTGGCTCAAGGCATTGGTAGCGTTGTATCCTCTATGTTCAACATGGTTCCCGTCATCAGCGGCAGTGCCAATATCGGTCTGTGCGGCCTTTCCGGCGTTACCAGCCGCTATGTAACTGCTATTGCCGGCGCAGTAGTTGGTCTGTGCGGCCTTTGCCCGAAGCTGTGCGCTGTGTTCTCCTGCATTCCTTCTGCCGTCCTGGGCGGCGTAGCGCTTTCCGCTTTTGGCACCATCCTTGTTTCCGGTATGAACGTCATCCACAATGGTGGCCCGCTGACTGCTCGAACCACCACTATCGTAGCCATCTCTTTGGCTGTTGGCGTTGGCTTTAGCGCCGCGCCTGATGCACTTTCCGCACTTCCGTTCTGGGCCTCCAGCCTGCTCAGCGGCGTACCCGGCACCGCCATCACCGCCGTCGTTCTCAGCCTTATCCTGCCTGAGAAAAAGGAAGAAAAGGCTGCCTGATCCCGGCGAAAGGAGAAAACATTATGAAAACTGTACTGTACCAAAATGCCGATTGGATCATCACCATGGATGAGGAGCGCCGCCGCTACCGTCATGCGGATCTGCTCATCAGCGGCAAAGAGATCAAGGCTATCGGCAAAAACCTCAAGGATACCCTTGGCGATACCGTCACCATCGATGAGGTCGTAGACGCCAGCGGCCGCATCATTCTGCCCGGCTTTGTCAACACCCACCACCACACCTGGCAGACTCTGATCCGCAACATCAAGGCCACCCAGGGCCTGCGGCTGGAGCCGTGGCTCACCACCATGTACGAGATCTACAAGGACCTGAATACCGATGTAGCCCGTGCCGGTGTTTATGTAGCTCTGGGAGAAGGCCTTAAAACCGGTATCACCACCTCCAATGACCTGTGGTATCCTCATCCGGTTGGCGTTACCTGTCTGGTGGATGCTGAAATTGAAGCAGCCAAAGAACTGGGCATTCGCTTCCATCCGGTGCGCAGCTACCACTCCGTCACCAGCGATATCGTTCCGCCCGAAGTGGTGGACAGCATCGAGGGCGTTATGGGCGATGCCGAGCGTCTGGTGAAGAAGTACCACGATCCTTCCCGTTTCTCGATGTGTCAGGTCGGCATCGGCCCCAGCATAGCATACTATGAGACGGAGGAAATCGTCCGTGCCACTATTGATCTGGCGGAAAAGCTGGATATCATGGTCCATGGCCATTTGGCAGAAAGCCGTGCCGAGGTTCAGTTTACACTGGATCACTATGGGATTCGTCCCGCTGAGTGGTTCCGCCGGCACGATCTGCTGGGTGATCGGTTCTACTACGCCCACTGCATTCATCTCAACGACGAGGAAGTCAAACTGATGGCAGAAACCAATACCGGTATTTCCACATGTCCTATCTCTAATATGTACCTTAGCTCCGGCTCCTGCCGCATCCCCGACCTGATGCGTGCCGGCGTTAAGCGCTTCGGCATCGGCGTGGACGGCGCTGCCAGCAGCAACTCTGCCAACATGATGGAGGAGATCCGGGTCAGTTACCTGCTTAACCGTCTCAGCTGGGGTGATAATTCCATCGGCTGCGAAGATATTCTGTACATGGCAACAGCCGGCGGCGCTGCCGCCCTGGGCCGCAATGATATTGGTCACCTGGCCCCTGGCATGGCAGCAGACTTCACCCTGATGAACTGGAACCAGCTGCAATATGCCGGCGGCTGCAACGATCCCGTGGACTGCATCGTCCTCAGCGGGGATGCCCGCATGATCGAAACAGTAGTAGTCAACGGTGAGACTGTCGTACAGAATGGCCATCTGACCCGTGTAAACGAAGAAGAAAAACGGGATTACGCTGCTGCCGTCGGACGTGAGCTGCTGACCAAGGCATCCACCCGTATTCCCGGATTAAAAGCCGATCTGGTTTGATAATTCTTTATTAAGCCTCCTCATCACGACAGAATTGCCCCCGGTCACCGGGGGCAATTCTTGTATAACAAGATGCAGAAAATACTATATCATTTTTAAAAAAGAAAAGGCTGACGGACTTGACGGCGGACGGCAAAGCCGTTATGCTAAAACTACCATCGACGAAACCGGCAGGGTCCCCCTATTGGGGGGCAAAAACAGCGGTTCCTGTCGGCCGTGGCAAATGCCGGTATTACTATGATAAAGGATAAGCACACCATGAAGGAATTTACGATAGGGCAAAATGACGCCGGACAGCGGCTGGATAAATTTATTACCAAGGCGGTGCCGCTGCTGCCCCCCTCCCTGCTGTATAAGGGCATCCGTACCAAGCGAATCAAGCTTAACGGCAAGCGGGCCGAGATCGGTTCCCGGCTTGCGGTCGGAGATATCGTCACAATGTACTTCAATGATGAGTTCTTTGAGGAAAGCCGACAAAGCGGCACCGATTTTCTCCATGCCGGAAATGCGCTTTGCGTGGTGTACGAGGACGCGAACCTGCTGATCGCCGACAAGCCCGCGGGGCTGGTGGTGCATGAGGACGAAAGCGGTACGGCGGATACCCTCATCAACCGAATCCTGAAATACCTTTATCAAAAGGGAGAATACCGCCCGGCAGAGGAAAACAGCTTTGCCCCCGCGCTATGCAACCGAATCGACCGGAACACCAGCGGGCTGGTGCTGTGCGCCAAAAATGCCGCCGCCCTGCAGGAGATGAATGAAATCCTTAAAACACGGCTGGTGGAAAAGACCTACCGCTGCGTAACGGTAGGAACACCCCGTCCGGAGCACGCCCTGTGCAAAGCTTTTCTGCGGCGGGATACCAAGGCCAAAACAGTGACGGTCTTTGACGCGCCAAAGCCGGACGCCAAGACCATCCTGACCGAGTACCGGGTACTGCGCAGCCGCAATGGGCTTTCGCTTCTGGAGGTCACACTGCATACAGGGCGCACCCACCAAATCCGGGCGCATATGGCGCACCTGGGCTGGCCGCTTTTGGGCGATACCAAATACGGCAGTCCGCAAAGCCTGAAAAAAAGCCGCGAGCTGGGCGTGGACCGGCAGGTGCTGTGCGCCTGGCGGCTGCGTTTTGCCGCACTGCCGGAGACAAGCCCCCTGTTCTATCTGAGCGGAAAGGTCTTTACGGCAAAGGGGCTGCCCGATGATTGGGTGTAAAGAAGGAGAAAACCTCCCGATGGGCTTTTGCCGGCCGGGAGGTTTTGTAATTTTGGTTTGTTTTACGCTACGCGCAGGTTTCCGCTGACGGATTCCACGATAATCCTGCAGTCCCCCGGGCCAAAGCCGTAGAAGTTCTCCTGCTGTTGGAACGCCCTTTGGGTTTCCAGGCTGCCGCTGGTCGTGGTAAACCGTATGGTGCCGCCGTCCGCCGGCAGTTTGATTTCGGACGCTCCGCTGACCGTGCTGAGCTTTGCCTCACGGCAGGCTGTTATCTCAATATCCAGTTTTCCGCTGACCGTTTCTGCCGAAAGCTGTTCGGTCGAAAGCTGTTCCACACTGATATCGCCGGAAACGCTGAGCAGGGTCAGCCCCTCCCCGGCTACGGCAAAATCCAGCTCGATTTCGCCGCTGACGGTATCAATTGACGTCCCGGAGGATTCCAGCCGTTCGATCTCGACATCACCGGAAACACTGTTGACGGTGAGCCGGCTGCTGGTCAGTACCGCTGCTTCAATCGGCGCGCTGACGCTTTCCACGGTAAGGGGTACGCCAGCAGGGAGCTCCAGCAGCAGATCCTTATCCTTTGCGTGGATATCACCACGGTAGCCGGAGGCGCAGTAATAGATCTCCAGCACACCGTCATTCAGTCGATGCTGCATCTGCTGCTTTTTGCTAAGTCTGCCGCTGCCGCTTTCGCCGGCGGAAAGCTCCGCTTTGCCGCTTTCCGCCAGAACAATGCTGCCATCCACCCAGTGCAGCACAACCTCGGTGACATCTGCGGCAGCATAGGTAAAATCACCGGCGGCATAATCCGCCGAATTATCATACTGGACATAGTGCGTTCCGTTGAAATAGCAGCCGGGCAAAAGCCCCAGCAGAAGCATAGGGATGAGCAACAGCGCAAAACGAGATGATTTCATTTTCTGCCCTCCATGATTCGCGATTCATTTGACCAGGGAACAATAAGTGCCATCCCACGAATGAGATGGCACTTTGTATTGGCACTGACCTATCTTCCCGGGCCGCTTCCAGCCAAGTATTTTCGGCACCAATGAGCTTAACTTCTGTGTTCGGGATGGGAACAGGTGGAACCTCATCGTCATAAGCACCAATTATAATATGTCGGCATTTACCTATTTTCCCGGGCCGCTTCCAGCCAAGTATTTTCGGCACCAGTGAGCTTAACTTCTGTGTTCGGGATGGGAACAGGTGGATCCT
>SFLS01000046.1 GCA_004554485.1 Oscillospiraceae bacterium
TTATGCCGGATATTCAGTTCGGCGGCCGTTTTTTCAAATAGCGTCGGCAAATTACGCTTGCTGGCCGAAAAACGGTTGGTAAACTCAAAACCGTTGTCTGTCTGAACGCACTCCACCTTGATGCCGCGGCGTGCATACCACGCCGTCAGTTTGCGAAGGAAATCTGCTGAAGAGTAGGTGGACTGCTCCGGGTAGGCGGCCAGGAACCGCAGGCGGGTGAACTCGTCGATGGCGGTGTATTGGAACAGGCGAAGCTCCGGATCTGCGATACAGGCTCTGGGAACCACCTTCACATCCACCTGAACGCGCTGACCGGGGTAGGTCATTTGCTCGTAAGGCTTCGGTTTGTACGTCTTTTTCAGCTTTTCTGGCGGAAACATACCCATTTTGCGCATGATACGGAACAAGCTCTCCGGGCGGCGGGTGTAGCCCCTCTGCCGCAGCCGGTGCCACAGTTCGATCATGCCCAGTTCGGGATTTCTGCGGCGCATGTCACGAATGAGTTTCAGCTCGGCCTCCGTGTGCTGGTTTGGATGGCTGTGGGGGCGTCTGGACTGGCAGGCCAGGGACGCCACACTTCCGTCCCAGCGCTGCTTCCAGAAATAGATATACGACCGGCTCTTGTTGTACTTCCGGCTGGCGCGGCTCACGCCGTATTTCTCTGTATACTTCATTAGGGATTGCCTATAGGCCATGTCTTGTGTTATACTTTTGCTCATGAGGGATATGGTCTCCTTTCGGGCTGGTTTGGTGTGGTAACTTAACTATAACCCATGAGACCATATCCTTCATATCATTTTATTCACTTGTCCAATATGTATTGTAGTCCTACATTTTTTATCGACTTTTCCCGCTCTCTACATTGACTTTACGCGCCAAATGCTTTATGCTATCAGGTTAGAAGAACATGGAATGGAGGTTTCCCATGAATAAAGCAGAATTGTCCGGCGTGTGCCGCCAGATGCGCCGGGACATCATCAACATGACCGCCAACGCCGGAAGCGGTCATCCCGGCGGCTCTCTGTCCGCCGTGGAGCTGATGGCCAGCGTATTCTACAACCACATGCGCATCGACCCCGAAAACCCCCGCTGGGAGGATCGTGACCGGTTCGTGCTCAGCAAGGGACATGCCGCCCCCTGCTATTACGCTGTTCTGGCGGAGCTGGGCTTCATCAGCCGCGACGAATTCAAGAATTTCCGCCAGCTGCACAGCATCCTGCAGGGTCATCCCGACTGCAAGAAGGTGCCCGGCGTGGACGCCTCCACCGGCTCGCTGGGTCAGGGCTGCTCCATCGCCGTAGGCATGGCACTGGGCGCCAAGGTGCAGGGCAAGGACACCAAGGTGTTTACCCTGCTGGGCGACGGTGAGTGCCAGGAGGGTCAGATCTGGGAGGCACTGATGTCCGCCGCCCACTACAAGCTGGACAACCTGACCGTTATCGTGGACAACAACGGCCTGCAGATCGACGGCAGCAACGACGAGGTCATGAGTCTGGGCGATATGCCCGCCAAGCTCCGCGCCTTCGGCTTCGATCTGTATGAGATCGACGGCCACGATCTGGACGCCGTGGAGCAGGCGCTGAGCGCTCCTGCCACCGCCGGGAAGCCCAAGGCGATCCTGGCGCACACCGTGAAGGGCAAGGGCGTGTCCTTTATGGAGGGTCAGGTAGGCTGGCACGGTAAGGCGCCCAACGAGGAACAGCGCCAGCAGGCACTGAAGGAATTGGAGGACTGAGCCATGAGTGAAAAAATCGCCACCCGCGAGGCCTACGGCAAGGCGCTGGTAGAGCTGGGTGAACAGAATAAGAAGGTTGTGGTGCTGGACGCGGATCTGGCCGGCGCGACCATGACGAAATACTTCAAGGCGGCGCACCCCGACCGTTTCTTCGACTGCGGCATCGCCGAGGCCAACATGATGAATATCGGCGCAGGTCTGTCCACCATGGGTCTTGTCCCCTTCTGCTCCACATTCGCCATGTTCGGCGCAGGACGAGCCTATGAGCAGATCCGCAACTCCATTGCCTACCCCAAATTCAACGTGAAGATCTGCTGCTCCCACGCCGGTGTGTCCGTGGGCGAGGATGGCGGCAGCCACCAGGCCATCGAGGACATCGCCCTCATGCGCGTGATCCCCGGCATGACCGTCATCGTCCCCGCCGACGCCAAGGAAGCGCGGAAGGCCACCTTTGCCCTGGCTGATTTCCAGGGTCCCGCCTACATGCGTCTGGCGCGTCTGGCCACCCCGGTGTTCGAGGAGGACTACCCCTTTGAGATCGGCAAGGCCAACGTCCTGCGCGAGGGCAAGGACGCGGCGGTGTTCGCCTGCGGCCTGATGGTCAACGAGGCGTTGGAGGCCGCCAAGCTGCTCGCCGCCGAGGGTATCGAGATCAGCGTCATCAACGTGCACACCATCAAGCCCATTGACGCGGAGTGCGTGACCAAGTACGCCGAGAAGTGCGGCAACGTCGTTACCGTGGAGGAGCACAGCGTCATCGGCGGTCTGGGCGACGCCGTGGCCGATGTGCTGATGGGCAAGGTCTGCTGCAAGTTCCGCAAGATCGGCGTCAACGATCAGTTCGGTCAATCCGGCAAGGCCACCGACGTGCTGCGGGAATACGGCCTGACCGCCGATCAGATCGCGGTCAAAATCAAGGAAACACTGTGAAGTAGATTTAATTTACAGCTGTTGTTATCAGCGGCGGCACGGATATCATCCGCGCCGCCGCTTTCGCTGTCCAAAATAATCGAAATAATTTGTAAGATTCCGCCGAGCCGCGCGTCATATAGACAAAGGAGGTGGCAGCAGATGGAATTTGAGCAGGTCTATGACCTGTACTTCCGGGATGTATACCGCTATATTCTGAAGCTATCCGGCAGCGAGCATGTGGCTGAGGAGATCACCAGCGACACATTCTTCAAGGCATTGCGATCCATCGGAAAATTCCGGGGCAGCTGCGACATGCGGGTATGGCTGTGCCAGATCGCCAAAAACTGCTATTCGCCGGTGAAGAGCTGTCCGCTCCCACTGACGCGGACACGGAGCAGCGCACCGGTGAAGCCGGCGTTCTGCGGACGCTGAAAAAGAAGCTGCGGAAGCAGACGTGGTGCGCCATCGCCATCACTGCGGCGGTGGTGCTGCTGGTGACGCTGATGCTGCGGATCAACCCCATCGACTATCTGGCGGCCATCAGCTCTGCCGAACAGTATACCTTCAGCGACCGCATGGCGCTGCTGTTCAAGGGAGATTATTCCGACCAGGACAAGGCAGAGGCTGTTCTGAGCAACGCACACATCGTATTTGAGTAT
>SFLS01000029.1 GCA_004554485.1 Oscillospiraceae bacterium
AGGATCCACCTGTTCCCATCCCGAACACAGAAGTTAAGCTCACTGGTGCCGAAAATACTTGGCTGGAAGCGGCCCGGGAAAATAGGTAAATGCCGACACCCACAGCGTTCCTTTAGCGTTCGCTGTGGTTATATTCCTCCTTAGCTCAGTCGGTAGAGCATGCGGCTGTTAACCGCAGGGTCGTCCGTTCAAGCCGGACAGGGGGAGCCAAAGCGCCGCCGAGCATTTTGTCGGCGGCGCTTTTTACAAGGGTCTTTAGCTCAGTTGGTCAGAGCCCCCGGCTCATAACCGGTTGGTCCAGGGTTCGAGTCCCTGAAGACCCACCAAAAACGCCCATTAAGAATCCGGCCGCAAGGGGTTGGTTCTTAATGGGTATTTGTATATTCCACGGGTGCCTTGCGGAAATCCGCTGCGGATGCTTTATAGACTTTTCCCGTATCAAATTAATTTTTATTGACCATACCATAAATATTTGTTATGCTGTGTCTGAAATGCATCAAGGGGGAGCAAAGATGGAACTGCGTAACATTACGACTTTTTTGCGGGTGGCGGAACTGCAGAATTTTACCCATGCCGCGCAGGAGCTGGGATACTCCCAGTCCGCCGTCACGGTACAGATCCGCCAGCTGGAAGCCGAGCTGGGCGTCCCGCTGTTTGAACGGATCGGCCGCTCTGTCAGCCTTACGGCGCCGGGACAGGCTTTTCTGCAGCAGGCCGGGGAGGTGATGAAGGCGGCAGAACGCGCGAAAAATATTGTCCGCACGGCGCCGGAACCGGAGGGAACGCTGCGCATCGGGACGATGGAATCTTTGAGTGCTTCGGTGATCTCCCACCTGATTACCGACTTTCACCGCCAGTTTCCGCTGGTCAAGGCTGTGGTGGTGACCTCTACCGCGGATGGCCTGCTGGAAATGATGCGCCGCAATGACGTTGACTTTATCTATTTTGTGGATGAGAAGCAGTACAGCCCGGACTGGGAGATCCTGCTTTGCAAGCCGGAGGAGACGGTCTTTGTCGCCGCGCCGCAGTCGCAGCTGGCCAGCCGTAAAGAGCCTGTTCCGCTGCGCGAACTGATGACCTACCCCTGTGTTTTGACCGAAGCGGGGGAAAGCTACCGGATCCCCTTCGAGCGTCTGCTGGCGGAGCATGAGCTGGTTGTGACCCCGATTCTGGAGATCGGCAGCACCGAGATTGTAGCCCGGATGGTGCGCGAAAATCTCGGCTATTCGGTACTGCCCATGTATGTGGCTGCAGAGTATCTGGCAAGGGGGGAACTGGTGTCTTTCCCGGTGCCGGAATTTTGTTCCAATATGTTTCAGCAGGTGATGTATCACCGCAACAAGTGGGTCACCCCACAGATGAAGGGCTTTATGCAGCTGATTATCGACCATGTATCCGCTTCGGTATAGCGGAAAGCCGCAATAGATATCCCATTACAGATGACCGGGTTTTGCTGTCGCCTTGACAGGATCCGGTCATACTTTCATAGGGGATAATATTCCGTGATTGTGCGAAAATACAAAATAAGAATAAATAGCTATTCGTTATTGACAAACTATAGGACTTGCGGTAGAATAACGGTACGCTATTCTAAAAAAAGATAAAGGAGAGAAGAATTCCAATGAAGAATTTGAACAAATTGCTGGCGCTGTTGCTGGCGGTGCTGATGGTGACTGCTATGGCAGCCTGCGGCAATACGGAAACGCCAGAGGGATCCGATGGACCGACCGCCGTCGAGTATCCCCTGACCGTGACCGATATGGCCGGCCGGGAGGTAACGCTGGAAGCGGCCCCCGAGCGTATTGTCAGCGGCTACTATATTTCCTCCTCCGCCTGCATCGCGCTGGGTCTGACCGACAAGATGGTCGGAATCGAGGATAAATCCACCAAGCGCCCGATCTACCAGCTGGCCGCGCCCGCCCTGATCGACCTGCCCAACGTTGGTTCCGCCAAGGCGTTTGATCTGGAAACCTGTATCGCCACCGAACCGGACCTGGTGATCCTGCCCATGAAGCAGAAGGATACCGCCGAGACCCTTACCGAGATGGGCATTCCCACTCTTCTGGTGCTGCCGGAAAGTCACGAGCAGCTCATGGAGATGTTCACCCTGATCGGCACTGCGACCGGTACCATGGATAAGGCTGAGGCGCTTATCGGCTACTACAACACCAAGCTGGCAGAGGTCGCGGCCCTGACCGCCAACCTGACTGAGGAAGAAAAGCCCATCGTTTATCTGGGCAGCACCAGCGATATTCTGCGCACCGCTCCTGCGGAAATGTATCAGGCTTCGCTGATCGGCGTAGCGGGCGGCAAGAATGCCGGTGATGCGCTGAGCGGGAACAACTGGACCGATATCGATAACGAGACCTTCCTGACCATGAACCCCGATGTGATCGTGATCCCCACCGACAACTTTGCCGTCAGCGCGCCCGAATACACGGTGGAGGATGTACTGGCCAACGCGACCTTTGCGGATGTCACCGCCGTAAAGAACGGCGCTGTTTATCAGATGCCCGTGGGTTACGAGGCGTGGGATTCTCCCGTTCCCTCCGGGATTCTGGGGACCCTGTGGATGCTGAAGACGCTGCATCCGGAGCTGTATACTGCCGAGCAGTTCGCGGCAGACGTCAATGAGTTTTACACCACCTTCTATGGTTTTTCCGTTGCCGCCGAAGACCTTGCCGCGTAATGTATGTAAAAGAAACGGGATACTGCTTCTGGCGGTATCCCGTTTTTTCGACTGCCGGTTTACAGATGCCCCGTATCGCGGTACAATATAGATGATTACAGTATCGATCAAGGAGGATCCATGTCCGAACAAACCCTTGTGCAAAACAGAAAACCGGTTATACGCTCCTTATGGATCGTTGGGGCCTTTATCGTCCTGACGTTTCTGGCATCGGTCTGTATTGGCAATTATGCTATTTCCCTGCCGGAGATCGGGGCGATCCTGACCGGCGGAGAGGTGAACGCCATGACCCGCAAGGTCTTTTTCACCCTGCGGCTGCCCCGCGCCTGTATGGGCCTGATGGCGGGAGCCGGTTTGGGGGTGGCCGGCTCGGTGTATCAGATGATCTTTAAGAATCCGCTGGCTTCGCCGGATATCATCGGCGTTTCCAGCGGGGCCAATCTGGGCGCCGCCGTTGCCATCGTCAGCGTCGGCACCGGGGTAGGGGGCATTGCGGCGGGTGCCTTTGCGGGCGGGCTGCTGGCAGTTGCCTTTGTAATGCTGCTGGTGCGTGCGACCCGCGCCAATACTACCGCGACTTATGTGCTGGCGGGTATTGTCATCTCCGCCGTGGCCAAATCGGTCATCATGCTGCTGAAATACTATGCCGACAGCGAATCCAACCTGGCGGCGATCGAATACTGGACGATGGGCTCCTTTGCCGGCGTAACGGCCGGTAAGGTGTTTTCCGTTCTGCCTTTTTGGCTCATCGGCTTTGCAGGCCTGTTTCTGTTGCGCCGTCAGGTCGGGCTGCTTTCGCTCAACGAGGAGGAGTGCCGGATGCTGGGGGTGCGGCTGCATCAGGTGCGGCTGGCGGTACTCACCCTTTCCACCCTGCTGGTGGCCTCCATCGTCAGCATCACCGGGCTGATCTCCTTCATTGGGCTCATCGCTCCGCACATTGCCCGGATGATGATCAAGCGGGAAAATACCGATACCATGGTGCTTTCCGCCATGGTGGGCGGGGCGGTGCTGCTGGTGGCGGATATTTTGGCCCGCAGCCTGTACGCCGGCGGACTGCCCATCAGCATCCTGACCACCGTTATCGGGGTACCGGTACTGGTCTACTTTATGTGCAAGCGTCGGGAGGGCAAGGTATGAGCGGATTGCTTTCCCTACAGGATATCACGGCGGGCTACGCCGGACATGAGGTGGTAAAGGGCGCCAGCCTTTCGGTGGAGGCCGGAGAATTCTGCGCCCTGCTGGGGCTGAACGGCTGCGGCAAGACCACCTTGCTGCGGGCTGCCTGCGGTCTTTTGCCGCTGCAGGGCGGCCGCTGCACGGTGCAGCAGCAGGACTGTACCCACCTGGATGAACGCCGCCGGGCCTGCCTGATGTCCTATATCCCGCAGCGGGGCAGCCTGATTATGGGCAAAACGGTACTGGAAGTGGTGCTGATGGGCTTCAATCCCCGCCTGCGGCTGCTGGATTCCCCCGGAGAAACCCACAAAAAGGCCGCGTTGGAAAACCTGGACCGTCTGGGGTTGCTGGCGCTGGCCGGAAGGGATTATGCTCAGCTCAGCGAAGGGCAAAAACAGCTGGTGATCCTGGCGCGCGCACTTTCTCAGGATACGCCGGTGATGCTGATGGACGAGCCGGACAGCGCGCTGGATTTTGTCAACCGGCACATGGTGCTGGCAAAGATCCGGGAGGTGCTGCACGACCGGCAGCGCGCGGGGCTCATTACGCTGCACGACCCCAACTTTGCCCTAACCTACTGCGACCGTCTGCTGCTAATGAAGGACGGGCGCATCACGGCGGAAATCGACATGAAAAAAGTGACGCGCGAGGAGGTCCAGGCGGCGCTGGGACTTATCTACGGAGAGATCGCCGTGCTGGAATATGCCGGCAGATATATTATGACGAAAAGAGCACAGGAGGGCTGAAGATGGATGGACTGGAGCTGCTGAAAAAGCAGGAGGAACTGCTGCAGGAGGGGGTCCCCCATGCGGTGGTGACTCTTGTGGAAACGGAGGGGACGGCCCGCACCCACGGCAAAATGCTGGTGCTTGCCGATGGCACCATTTACGGCACGGTAGGGGGCGGCGCCGGCGAGCGCCTTGCTATCCGGGATGCCGTTCAGCTGCTGGAGCAGGGGAAAAACGCCGTGCGCAGCTATCAGCTGGATTCCCCTCTGAGCGCAGCGGGCAAAGCCTGTGGGGGCAGCCTGACGGTTTTTATTGAAAGCTGCCCCGATACCCGCCCGCATCTGGTGATGGTGGGCGGCGGCCATGTAGGGCTGGCGCTAATCCGCGCTGCCAAGCTGGCGGGCTTTGCGGTGACGCTGGCCGATACCCGCGGGGAGCAGGAGATCGGCCAGGCGATTGCCGCAGCCGACCGGTTTCTCCCGCTGGAGAACTTCGGCAGCGCGCTGGCGGCGCAAAAGCTGCCCGCAGGCGCCTATTATGTGGTGGCGACCTACAGCCACGCCACCGACGGCGAAGCCCTGGGCGGCGTACTGCAGCATACCGACGCCGCCTATGTCGGAATGATCGGCAGCCGCCGCAAGATCGAGGCGCTGTATGAAAAGCTGATGGCCGCAGGGGTTACCGAAAAGCAGCTGGCGGCGGTACACGCGCCGATCGGTCTTGCCCTGGGCGGCGAAGCCCCGGAGGAGATTGCGGTCGCTATTCTGGCGGAGATTTTGATGACCAAATACGGCAAGCGGCGCAGGGAGCTGTAAGCCCGTTGCCCAAACAGCAGAATACCACCCAAAAAGCGGCTTTGCCCCTCAGGGGCAGCCGCTTTTTCTATCGTGCTGCCGGCAGTGCCTATAAGAACAGGCTGCCCACCGCGTTGACCAGCATACAGGCCGCCATTCCGCAAAGGGTAGGCAGTACAGCGGCCAGCGCCGTCCATTTGCGGCTGCCGGTTTCTTTTTTGATGGTAATCAGCGTGGTGGCGCAGGGCCAGTGCATCAGCGAAAAAAGCATGGTGCAAAGGGCAGTGACCGAACTCCAGCCGTTGGCCAGGAACAGCTCCCGCATGGCTGTCAGGCTGGTGGGATCCTGCAGCGTCCCCTGTGACAGGTAGGCCATCAGAATGATGGGAATAACGATCTCGTTGGCGGGCAGACCCAAAATAAACGCGATGAGGATCACGCCGTCCAGCCCCATCAGCCGGGCAAAGGGATCCAGAAAGGCGGCGCACAGAGAAAGCAGGGAGCAGCCATCTACGGTAAGATTGGCCATGAGCCACAGCAGCAGCCCGGCCGGGGCGGCCGCTGTGACCGCCCGCCCCAGGACGAACAGGGTGCGGTCACAGACCGAACGCAGCAGCACCTGGCCAACCTGCGGCCGCCGGAACGGCGGCAGCTCCAGCGTAAAGGAGGAGGGAACCCCACGCAGCAGCGTGCGGGAAAGCAGCTTTGTCATACCGAAGGTCGCCAGGATCCCCAGCAGGATTATGCCGGTGAGCATGAGCGCCGAAAGGACCGAACGTCCCGCGCCGCCCGCAGTCCCGACAAAGAAGATGAGGATCAGGTTGACGAGGGTGGGGAACCGACCGTTGCAGGGCACAAAGTTATTGGTCAGGATTGCCAGCAGTCGCTCCCGGGGAGAGTCGATGATGCGGCAGCCTACCACGCCGGCAGCGTTGCAGCCGAAACCCATGCAGATGGTCAGGGCCTGTTTACCGCAGGCGCCGCAGCGCTTCAGCGGTTTATCCAAATTGTAGGCGACGCGGGGCAGGTAGCCGATATCCTCCAGCAGCGTAAACAGCGGGAAAAAGATCGCCATCGGCGGCAGCATGACCGAAACCACCCACGCCGCCACCCGGTAGATTCCCAGTACCAGCGCGTCGTGCAGCCAAAGGGGCGCTCCCGCGTGCAGCAAAAGCGTGCTCAGCCGGTCCTGCAGTCCAAATAGGCCGTCCGCCAAAAGCTGCGAGGGCAGATTGGCACCGGAAAGAGTAAGCCAGAAGATAAACGCAAGCAGCGCCAGCATGATGGGATATCCGGTGCGGCGGCTGGTAAGGATCCGGTCCAGGCGGCGGTCGGCGGCGGAATAATGCTTGCCCTCATCGGTAACAACGGCGGCGGCAATGGCTTCGGCGGTCTGCATCAACGCCGTTACGATCAGATCCTTGAGGACCTCCGGCGAAATACCAGCCTCAGCCAGCGTCTTTTCCGCCTGCTGCATGGCCAGGAACAGCCCCGCATCCTGCCGGAAGCCGGCGCCGAGATACCGGTCCAGCTCCTCCAGCAGGCTGCCGTCCTGTTCCAGCAAACGCAGCGCCAGCCAGCGGGGAGAAAGCCCCTGGCAATCCAGCCGGCGCAAAGCGGCGCAAAGGGGCCGAAGGGCCGCTTCCACCGTGTCCGGGTAACGCACGACGGTGGACGTCAGGGCAGTATCCGGCTCCATGACCTGCTCCCACAGGGCGGCTATCTTTGCGGCGGAGCCTTTTCGACGGGCGGAGCAGCCGGCAACCGGTACCCCCAGCTGCCGCTGCAGCGCCGCCAGATCGATGCGGATATGCAGACGGTGGGCTTCATCCATCAGGTTGACGCATACCACTGTGCGGGGGGTGATCTCCAGCGTCTGCAGCACAAGGTTCAGGTTGCGCTCCAGGCAGGTGGCGTCGCATACCACGCATACCGCATCGGGGGCGGAAAAACACAGGAAATTGCGGGCGACCTCCTCCTCCGCCGAGTGTGCCATCAGTGAGTATGTACCGGGCAGATCCACCAGCCGGTATTGCCTGCCGCCGTAGGTACAGACGCCCTCGGCGCTGGTCACCGTCTTGCCGGGCCAGTTGCCGGTGTGCTGTTTCATGCCGGTCAGTGCGTTAAAAACAGTGCTTTTGCCCACGTTGGGGTTGCCGGCCAGCGCGATGACCTTCTGCCCGGGGTCGGTTCGCCGCGGAGCGTGCCGACCGAGGGCCCGGCTGCCGGTAGAGCGATGTGTAAGGCCCATTTCAATCCTCCCTTCGGCGGCGGATCAGGATATCGCGGCTGTCCTCACTGCGGATGGCAATGACGGCGCCGCGGATCAGGTATGCTTTGGGGTCGCCCCCGGGGCTTTGACCAAGGCACTCCACCCGGGTATCCCGGATCAGTCCGAGATCCAACAGCCGCCGGCGCATACTTCCGGTCGTCAGCAGATCGCTGACAAAGGCGGCCTCCCCGGGAATCATATCATTTAAGCTAAGCTGATTTGTCATGGCATTCATAACCTTTCCTGGGATTGGGCAGGGAGAGGAACTCCCATCCCATGCTATTCGGAATAGACTGAAAAGGGAACCGTATTATGGGGCAAATAAACATGGGTATTGACAGCTCGCCGGTTTTGATGTAAGATAACAAACGATATATATCATATGCTATTTTAAGGAGACACCTATGCCGCCGAAAGTGAGGATACCAAAAGAGGATATTTTAGCAACGGGACTTCAGCTGCTGCGGGAGAAGGGCCCGGGCGCCGTGAATGCGCGCAGCATTGCCGCCGGGCTGGGCTGTTCCACCCAGCCGATTTTCAGCAACTACGCGACGATGGAGCAACTGCAGGCGGATCTGCTGGCGGAGGCGTACCGTCTGTATGACAGGCGGATTCAGACGGCCATGACAAGCGGGCAATATCCGCCCTACAAAGCGGCCGGTATGGAGTATATCCGCTTTGCAAGGGAGGAAAAGGAGCTGTTCCGTCTGCTGTTCATGCGGGACCGTACCGGGGAGCCTCCGCAGGAAGAAGACTCACAGACTATGCAAATTATCCGGATAATCATGGAGCAGGGAAAGATGAGCGAGCAGGCGGCCAGGCGCTTTCACGGGGAAATGTGGATCTTCGTCCACGGCATTGCCACCATGATGGCGACCGGCTACCTGCAGCCGGAGGAAGAAACGGTAAGCGCCATGCTGACGGATATTTATCAGGGCCAGCTGCGTTACCGGAAGGAGGAACAGGAATGAGCGATACGATATTAGAGGTCTGCGGTCTGCAAAAACGTTATCCGGCATTTATCCTGCAGGATGTGAGCTTTTGTCTGCAGCGCGGACGGATCATGGGATTTATCGGCCGCAACGGCGCCGGCAAAACAACGACCCTCAAATCCATTTTGGGTCTGGTGCATCCCGATGGCGGTGAAATTCGCTACTTCGGCATAGATTTTGCCGCGCACGAGGAGGAGATCAAACAGCAGATCGGCTACGCGGCCGGCGGCGTCAGCTACTACCAGCGCCGGCGTATCCGGGAGATCGCCGCCGTGACGGCCTCCTTTTACAGCCAATGGGATGACGCGGCTTACCGCCGGCACCTACAGCGGTTCCAGCTGGAGGAGAGCAAGAGGCTGCTGGAGCTTTCCGAGGGAATGAAAGTCAAGTTCCATCTGGCGCTGGCCCTTTCCCACCATGCCCGGCTGCTGATTCTGGATGAGCCGACCAGCGGGCTGGACCCCGTCTCCCGCGAGGAGCTGCTGGAGATCTTTCTGGAGCTAGCAGAGGAGGGTGTTTCCATCCTGTTTTCCACGCACATCACCTCCGATTTGGAAAAATGCGCGGATGATATCGCCTATATCCAAAAGGGCAGGCTGCTTGCTGTCAAGCCGATCGGGGAATTTCAAAACGATTACCGCCTGCTTGTGCGGGAGGGGCCGTTATCATCGGAGCAGGAGGCGCTGGTATTGGGCCGCTGCCGGCAAAAAGCGGGGGATACGCTGCTGATCCGCCGGGAGGATGCCGGCCGCTTTGCCGGGATGCCCTGCCGGCAGCCGGAACTCGAGGAGATCATGGTACACCTGGAAAAGGAGGGAGCGGAGCAATGAACAAGCTGTTGAAAAAGGAATTCGGCCTGACGGCCGCACCGATTACCTACTTTTTTCTTTTGTTTGCCTTAATGACAATGATCCCGGGGTATCCCATTCTGGTGGGCGGATTTTTTGTCTGCATGGGGGTTTTTTATACCTTCCAGTTCGCCCGGGAAAGCAATGATATCCTGTATACCGCGCTGCTGCCCTGTAAAAAGCGGGATGTAGTAAAGGCCAAGGTTCTTTTCACGGTCTTCATCCAGATGGCTTCGTGGCTGCTGTCCGCCCTTCTGACGGCGGTACGGCTGACGGCGCTGCGGCAGGCGCCCGTTTACGCCCAAAATGCCATGATGAACGCTAATTTCGCCTATCTGGGCTGGCTGCTTCTCATTTTTGCGCTGTTCAATTCCGTGTTCCTGGGCGGCTTTTTCCGTACGGCCTACCAGCTGGGCAAGCCGTTCCTCCTTTATACCGCCGCTGCCATGGTACTGATCGGCATAGCGGAAACGTTGCACCATGTCCCGGGGTGGGAGGGCCTGAATTCCCAAACGGAAGGCTTTGGGCTGCAGCTCATTGTGCTGGCCGCCGGGGCTGTAATCTATGCGGCGGCGACGGTGGGTTCCTGCCGCAGGGCGGAGGGTCGATTTGAAAAGCTGGATCTGTAAGTATCGCCGGCAACCCATAAAAGCCCCCGGTGCGGCAGCAGCCGTGCCGGGGATTTTGCGCATTTTGGGGCGCTGCATGGCCGGAGAGAAAACAAAAAGCAAACGCCCGGGAAAAGGCGTTTGCCGCTGTGATTGCCGTATTACGGGTCTCCCCAAAAGGGGGGATCAAATTAACCATAACACACTGGCGCTGCTGATGCAAGATTTTTTTGGGGGACTTTCGTAATTTCGTTTAGGATGCCGAATACGGCGCTGTTTCAGGCCAAAATCTCTATTAAGATGAAATCTTGACGCGCCATGGGCTGCAGCGGTATAATCGGAACTGGTTTTTTGGGACGGACCGGCGCAATATGCCGGAAAAGGATATAAGCCTGACGGTACCCCGGATGTACGGCGATTCGTCCTGCGAAAAGCAGGCGCCGCCGACCCCTTCCGCGGGTGCCTTTTTGCAGGTAAAGCTGTTTGCGGAACGGGCGTCGGCCGCAGTGACGATCTTGATGTGAGGAGATGAGAAAATGAAGTACATTTTTGTGACCGGCGGCGTGGTATCCGGATTAGGCAAGGGAATCTGCGCGGCTTCGCTGGGACGGCTGCTGAAGCAGTGTGGCCTGCGGGTCCGCAACCAGAAGTTTGACCCCTATTTTAATGTGGATCCCGGTACGATGAGCCCCTACCAGCATGGGGAGGTATTCGTCACCGATGACGGGGCAGAGACCGACCTCGACCTGGGGCATTACGAGCGCTTCGTGGATGAATCACTGGACGGGAACGCCTCGGTATCCTCCGGCAAGGTTTTTTGGAGCGTGCTGAACCGGGAGCGGCAGGGCGGTTATCTGGGCGGGACGGTGCAGATCATCCCCCACGTCACCGATGAGATCAAGCGCCGTATCTATGCCATGGAGGACGGCCGCACCGATGTGGTCATCAGCGAGATCGGCGGCACCGTAGGGGATATCGAAAGCCAGCCTTTTCTGGAGGCGATCCGGCAGGTCGCCGCGGAAAAGGGCAGGGAAAATGTCCTGTATATCCATGTGCCGCTTATCGTATCCATCCCCGGCAGCGGGGAGCTGAAAAGCAAGCCGACGCAGCATTCGGTCAAGGAACTGCTGTCCGTCGGGATCCAGCCGGATATTCTGGTCTGCCGGACAGATGCCCCCATCACGCAGGAGATCCGGCATAAGATCGCTCTTTTCTGCAATGTGCAGGAGGACTGCGTTATTCCCAATGTGACCGCCTCTACCCTGTACGAAGTCCCGCTGCTGCTGGAAAAAGAGGGCTTGAGCAACGTCGTCTGCCGCAAGCTGGGGCTTGGCAGTCTGCGGCCGGATATGACGGAATGGGCTGCGATGGTGCAGAAGATCAAACAGGTCCACCGCCATGTGGAAATCGCGCTGGTGGGCAAGTACACCGGGCTGCGGGACGCCTACCTCAGCGTAGCGGAGGCGCTGTTCCATGCCGGCACGGCCTGTGATGCCGAGGTATCCATCCGCTGGATCGATTCTGAAACGCTGCACGCGGAAAATATCGGGCAGGCGCTTGCCGGCTGCGGCGGCGTGCTGGTCCCCGGCGGATTCGGTGACCGCGGCATCGAAGGAATGATCCTGGCGGCCCGGTATGCCCGGGAAAACGGTGTGCCCTACTTCGGCATCTGCCTGGGGATGCAGATTGCAGTGATTGAATTTGCCCGCCACGCGGCAGGCTGGGACGACGCCAACAGCGCCGAATTTTCCGGAACGACGGCGCACCCCGTCATTGCACTGATGCCGGACCAGGTAGGGATAACCCAAAAGGGCGGCACCATGCGTCTGGGCCGCTACCCCTGCGTGCTGGCGGAGGACAGTGCGTCGCGCAGGCTTTACGGCGCCGAAGAAATCTCCGAGCGGCACCGCCACCGCTACGAGTTCAACAACGAATTCCGCACCGAGCTGCAGGCATACGGCCTGCGGCTGGCGGGCACCTCTCCGGATGGCTCTCTGGTGGAGATCGTGGAGCTGCCCGACCACCCCTGGTTTGTCGGGTGCCAGTTCCACCCGGAGTTCAAAAGCCGGCCCAACCGGCCGCACCCCCTGTTCCGGGGCTTTGTGGCAGCGGCGCTCAAAAGGGAAGAGCAGGCTTGAGAGCGGCGCTGCAAAGCACGGAATAACAGAACACACACACCCCTGAAAGCACAGCCCCCGCAAGAATCGGGGGCTGTGCTCATGATAGGCTTTTAAGAGAAAAAAGACTCTGCAAAAGGAGCCGCCTCAAAATTTCGATGTGGATTTGAACCCGCAAAAAGTTGGCAGCGGCAGCGCACCGTCGCGAGGGCGTTTACAGCCAAGCAGGTAAGCCGAGCGTGACATTTTGCAAAAAGCGGGAGCAGCGTAAGCGCACTCTGTTTTTTGCAAAAAATCGGAGCAAGCGTATAAAGCTTGCTCCGATGTGGTTGGGCCGGCAGGATTCGGACCTGCGGGATGCGGGAGTCAAAGTCCCGTGCCTTACCGCTTGGCTACGGCCCAGAGTATAAGCCAGGGGATACCCGAAGAGGTATCCCCTGTGCATGGGGTGGATAGTGGAATTCGAATCCACGACCTCCAGAGCCACAATCTGGCGCGCTAACCAGCTGCGCTATACCCACCATATTTACTTGGAATGGCGCGCCAGAAGGGACTCGAACCCCTGGCCTACTGCTTAGAAGGCAGTTGCTCTATCCTGCTGAGCTACTGGCGCAAGCAAAGCGTGGAGCGGGTGATGGGAATCGAACCCACGTAACCAGCTTGGAAGGCTGGAATTCTACCATTGAACTACACCCGCATGTCCAAAGGCGGTCTTTGGCGACATTTGATATCATATCAAAACCACGACTTTTTGTCAACCGTTTTTGGCCATTTGCAGATTTTTATTTGCGAAAAAGGTTGTCAGCCGTCCCATCATGTGATAAAATTCTTTCGTAAACTGTGTGTATTTTTTCGGAAAGGACGATTTATAAAATGTCAGGACATTCCAAGTGGAATAATATCAAACGCAAAAAGGGCGCTTCCGATGCGGCCAAAGCCAAGGTGTTCACCAAGGTGGCCCGCGAAATGTCGGTGGCAGTCAAGGAGGGCGGCGCCGACCCGGAGACCAACGGTAAGCTGCGCGACTGCATCGCCAAGGCCAAGGCGGCCAATATGCCCAACGAAAATATCGAGCGCTGCATCAAAAAGGCAGCCGGCAGCGAGGATAAAAACAGCTACGAGGAGATGGTGTATGAGGGATACGGCCCCAACGGCGTTGCCGTCATCATCGAATCGCTGACCGATAACCGTAACCGTACTGCGGGCGATCTGCGCCATTACTTTGATAAATGCGGCGGTAACCTGGGCCAGAATGGCTGTGTTTCCTATCTGTTCACCAAAAAGGGCCAGCTTGTGGTGGATAACAGCGAGGGGGAACTGGACGAGGAAAAGGTGATGGAGGATTGCTTTGACGCCGGCGCGGAGGATGTCGATTTCGATGAGGATACCATCGAGATCTTCACCGGGGTTAATGAGCTGCGCGATGTGCGTGAGGCGCTGGAGAAAAAGGGTTATGCCTTCCTGTCGGCGGAAGCGGCTTATATTCCCTCCACCTATACCACCCTGCCGGATGAGGATGCCGCAGACAAGATGAACCGTCTGATGGATCTGCTGGACGACTGCGATGACGTCCAGGGTTTCTGGCACAACTGGGAAATGAACTGACCCTGTAAATTAAGAAGCGGCGCCCCATAAGCGCCGCTTTTATTCACAGAAAAGAGGGAAGACTATGAAGTGGCTGCGTGGGATAGCGGCGCTGCTGTGCGCGGTGGCCATCGGGATGCTGCCGGCCCTGGCCGAGACAGGCGGATGGGACTTCGGCACATTTGAAGATCCGCAGGGGTCCGCTGCTCCGGCGGAGGAGCAGCCGTCCGAACCGGAAACGGAGGAGAAAGGCGCTGCGGAGGATGAACCCTCGCAGGATAATCCCCAGCAGGATAACCCCCAGCAGGATAATCCCCAGCAGGATAACCCCCAGCAGGAAACGCTGCCGCAGCCCAACCGCCAGGATTCCTGGGATGACGATATCAGGGGGAACTGGAACGGTCAGATAGCTTCGACTCCCAATCTGGAATCCCCCTCCGACGCCCAGCGGGAGGAAGAGCAAAAGCGGCTGGAGCAGGCGCAGAAGGAATTGGAGCGCGAGCAGCAGCAGCGGGAGGAAGCGTTCCGGGAGGCGGAGCGGCAAAACGCCCGGCAGCCGGAGCAGCAGGAGGAACAGCAGCAAGGCAAGGGGGGAGCCTCCCAGGAGGAGACGGCGGCCCCCTCGGAACTGGTACTGCCCGTTCGGGAACAGAGCGGGAGCGTCAGCGCCGTGCGCTATCTGCTGATTGGCGCGCTTTTGGCGACAGCCTGCTGCATTGCCGTTTATCTGCTGTGCCATCCACAGGAGGAAGACGAAGACCCCGACCACACAAAAGGAACCGGCGGCGATTGAACTGCCGCCTGATACGGTGCGATACTGCCATCGCAACAGAAAGGAGGGAACCGGATGCCGGAGGCCAATCTTTGCCGTCATTGCTTCAGCGTTCTGGAGGACGGAGAGACCGAATGCAGCTCCTGCGGCAAAAAGCAGGAGACCAATAACCCCGAAGAATCGCTGCCCCTCGGCACGCTGCTGGGCGGGCGCTACCGCATCGGAATGGTGCTGCATCACAATGATTTATTAACGACCTATCTGGCCTGGGATACCGAAAAGGAGCGCAAAGTCAGGATCGAGGAATTCTTCCCCGGGATCCTCAGACGGGGCGAGGATAAAAAAAGCATCGTCCTGATCTCGGCGGAAAGCAAAACGCTGTTCCGCACCATGGCGTCGGATCTGCACGACCGCTGGAAACGGCTGAT
>SFLS01000005.1 GCA_004554485.1 Oscillospiraceae bacterium
ATATCATAAGGAAAAGCCAAAAGCAAGACTTGCCGAAGGTTCTTTTTTAACCGGAAAAGGAGACAAACCCATGCAATACAACAGTACCCGAAACCGCAAGCTGACCGCTGCCGCAGCCGAAGCCGTCCTGCGCGGCATTGCCCCGGACGGCGGGCTGTATATCTGCGACCCTGCCGCCCTGCCCCTTGAGCCCGGCGAAATGCTGAAAAAGGACTTTACCGAAATGGCGGAGGCAGTGCTGGAGCGTTTGCTGCCTGACTATTCCGCCGAGCTGCTGCGCCCGATGATCCGCGCCGCATACGGTAAATTCCGTACGCCGGAGGTCACGCCGCTGGCGGCCGTGGGGGACTATGCCGTGCTGGAGCTGTTCCACGGGCCGACCTGCGCCTTTAAGGACGTGGCGCTTTCGCTGCTGCCGTATCTCATCACCGGCGCCAAGAAGCTGCTGGGAGACAAGAGCCGTACGGTAGTGCTGACGGCGACGAGCGGCGACACCGGCAAAGCGGCACTGGAAGGGTTCCGGGATGTGCCGGAGACTGCCATCGTGGTGTTTTACCCCGAAGAGGGGGTCAGCGAGATCCAGCGGCGGCAGATGGTGACCCAGCCCGGCGGCAACGTTTGGGTCGCCGCGGTAAAAGGCAACTTTGACGACGCGCAGACCGGTGTAAAGGAGATCTTTGCCGCCCTGCCGAATACCCGAAAGGCGGCGCTTTCCAGCGCCAACTCCATCAATATCGGGCGGCTGGCACCACAGATCATCTACTACTGGCACGCCTGGGCTTCGCTTTGCCGGCAGGGGAAAATCTTACCGCAGGAACCGGTCAACTTTGTTGTGCCGACCGGTAATTTCGGGGATATCCTGGCGGGCTATTTTGCCAAGTGCATGGGGCTGCCGGTGGGCCGGTTGGTATGTGCCAGCAACGCCAACGATGTGCTGACCGATTTTTTGTCCACCGGCCGCTATGACCGCCGCCGGCCGTTTTACAAGACCATTTCCCCTTCGATGGATATACTGGTTTCCAGCAACCTGGAGCGGCTGCTGTACCTGGCCAGCGGAGGAGACGACGCGATGGTCGCCCAAAAGATGAAAGAGCTTTCCCAGCACGGCTTTTACGAGATCGACCCCGCGCTGCTGAATACCCTGCAGCAGACCTTTTTGTGCGGTTGCTGTGATGACGGCAAAACCGCTGAAACCATCCGCGAAGTCTGGGAACAGGAGCATTACCTGCTGGACCCCCACACCGCGGTAGCGTGGACGGTGGCCGAGCAGCACCGCAGCAAGCTGCGCGGTCCGACGGTGGTTCTTTCCACCGCTTCCCCCTACAAGTTTGCCCCGGCGGTGCTGGCCGCCCTGGGGGAGAATGTACCCGAAAACGCCTTTGACGCTATGGAAAAACTGCACGAGCTGACCGAGACCGATATCCCCGCGCCGCTGGCAGAACTGGCCGGTCTGCCTGTACGGCACCGGGACTGCATTGCCAAAGAGGAGATGCTGACGTATGTCCGCAGCAGGATGGAGGGCTGACCGATGAAAAAGGTAACGCTGCGCATTCCGGCCACCACCGCGAACCTCGGTCCCGGCTTTGACAGCCTGGGCTGCGCGCTGGCGCTGTACAATACCATTACCTGCGAGATCCTGCCCGATGACCGGCTGGTGATTGCCGGCTGTCCCAAGGAATACCAAAACGAGCAAAACCTGGCTGTGCAGGGATACCGGGCGGTACTGGACCGGCTGGGCCTGCCCCGTGAGGGCCTTGCGGTGACCATTGCCGCCGAAATCCCGGTGTGCCGGGGCCTGGGCAGCAGCGCGGCGCTGATCGCAGGCGGAGCGGCCGCCGCCAACCTGCTGCACGGCGCTCCCCTTTCGCGTGCCGAGCTGCTGGATGTCACCAACGCCATAGAGGGGCACCCGGATAACCTGGCGCCCGCCATCTTTGGTGGGCTGACCGCTTCGCTGGTGGAAGAGGGCCATGCCCATACTGTACAGCTGCCGCTCTGCCAACGGCTACGGTGGGTGGCGGCAGTGCCGGATTTTGAACTGAGCACCCATGCCGCGCGGGGGGTCCTGCCCGCTGCCGTCCCATTTGCCGACGCGGTATACAATGCCTCCCGTGCCGCGGTACTGGTGGGGGCGCTGGCCTGCGGCGACCATGACTTGCTCCGCTGCGCCCTGCGGGACCGGCTGCACCAGCCCTACCGCTATGCGCTGATCCCGGAAGCCGACGCGGTGGAGACGACCGCACGGGAATGCGGCGCCCTGGCGTTCTGCATCAGTGGGGCGGGGCCGACGCTGCTTTGTCTGACCGATGATCCCGGATTTTCCGGAAGGCTGACCGAACGCTGCGCCGCGTTTTGCCATCATTGGCAAATCCTTGAGCTGGCAGTAGACCGGCAGGGCATCACGGTGATGGAGCAGCCGGAATAGATTCCGTTTCCGGAAGGAACACAAAAAACGGTCCCCTCTCATTCCGAGAAGGGACCGTCCTTTTGCTTCCTGTTATTCTTCCTGTGCCGTATACAGCTCCCCGCGGGCCTGCAGATCGCTGATGATGCGGTCGTACATTTCCTTGTTGATCTTAAACTTACGACGGTAGATGATGTAGCCCGCCAGAATAAAGAGTACCGGCAGAACAATCATCATGAGCTTGACGGTGAGCTGACCGCCGGAAGAGATGCTTTCCGCCGCCACATCGCCGGCCTTGATGCCCGACCACACCAGCATCAGGCTGGTGAAGCCCATCGAAACGGCGCCGCCGATTTTATTGATGAGCGGCTGCACCGAAAGGGTGATACTCTCGCTGCGCTTGCCGTTTTTCCACTGACCGTATTCAATGGTGTCCTCCAGGAACATAAGCATGAGCAGCTGAATAAACGCCTGACCGATGAAGATAAAGAGCGCGCCGACAGCAATGAGAACGATGCTGACCTCCGCAAAGAAGAAGATGGCATAGCCGGCCATGACCAGCACCGTTGCCAGCAGATACAGCTTTTCCCGGAGCATGCGCTTGGAAAAGGACTGGAAGATGACCAGCGCCAGCAGCTGCGCCACTCCGACGACCGCCGCCAGGACAGCATACATATCCTTGTTGCCATAGACGTACTGCATATAATAGATGGCCATGGTGGTGGTGCTCATGTAGCCGATATTAAAGAGCGACATGGCAAGGGTGGTCCACAGCAGCTGATCGTTTTTGGTCAGCACCTCCCACATGCCCCGCAGCGTCGTTTTTTCCTCCTCACGGCGGAACATCTCCTTACGCTCCCGTACCCCCAGCAGGGTAAACAGTTGGAACAGCAGCATGAGGGCGGTGACTGCCAGCGCCACGGTGAACCACGCTTTGGGGGTGTTGCCCATACCGGAGGTGATCGGCTCCCAGCCGACCATAATGGCAAACATCCCGATATTGGCGCAGATACGGGCAAAGGCCCCCATCTTTTCCCGGGTCTTCTGCTCCACCGAAAGGGAGGGCAGCATCGACCAGTAGGCGATATCATTGAGGCCATAGAAGATATCCCACAGAATGTAGGCAACCGCGAATACTGCCACGAACCAGTAATTCCGCAGGCCGAAATCGGCAAACAGCACCAGATAGCAGGCACCGCCGGCCAAAGCGCCCAGCAGCATGGGAGGTTTGAAGCGTCCGTGGCGGGAACGGGTGTTATCTACCAGCAGTCCCATCAGCGGGTCGTTGAGCGCATCAAACACACGCAGCACGGTAAACACCATGCTGGTGGCGAGAAAAACCCCCAGCGGAAGATTGAGAACATTGGAAAGGTAGTAGATGAGCGCATTGGCTTCAAGCGCGTAGAACATATCCCGGCCGATGGTGCCAAGGCCGAAGAACACCATGTTTCTTCTGTCCAGCCGATTCATAGTGTATTTTCCTCCTGTTTGTCGCAGATTTGCTCGATGAGATAAAGCTGAGAGGCGAAATCCCCCCAAAGCCGCAGGTCAGGGTGATAACCGGTGCCGATAAACCGGCTGTTGAGCGGAAGTCCCGCTGCCAGCGCAGCGCCGCTTGCTTCGGCGCAGAAGGCGCCGTCCGGCAGCGCGTAGTGCCGGTTGGCAATCCGCAGGAGCAGACCGTCCGCACGCAGTCTGACGGGTAAAACATGCCGGAGCAGACCGCCAAACCGGGCAATGGCCACCTGCTGCGGGACGGCCGTGACCCGGTAGCGGGCTTCGGGGCGCAGGCCCCTGACGGTGAGAAGATCCCCGCTTGGCGCTGCGTCGGCCAGCTTCTGCGCCAGCAGCAGGACGGCGGTGCTGCGATCCGGCGATACCGCAAGGAAGCATTCTATGTTTTCCTTTTCCGCACAGGGGCGGAAGAAGTCGCCGTATTGCAAAGTGTGGCGGTATTTTTTGTACCACGCGATCTGCGCCGTTACCTGCTTTTTCTCCTGCGGCGAAAGCTCCCCCAGATCCAGCTCGTACCCCAGCACGCCGAACGCGGCGACATTGAAGCGGGTGGACAGTGGCGTCTGGCGCAGCGTCTGCTGGTGCGGCGACTGTGAAACGTGCGCCCCCATGGTGCAGGGAGGGTAAAAGTAACTAAGGCCCTTTTGGATGGAGAGGCGCTCGATGGGGTCGGTATTGTCGCTGGCCCAGATCTGAGGGGAATAGCACAGCATCCCCAGATCAAAGCGGTTGCCGCCCGACGAGCAACTTTCCAGCAGAATATGCGGGCGGGGCGTGAAGATGCGGTCCAGGATCTCATACAGTCCCAGGATATAGCGGTGCTGCAGCTCCCCGCCCGGCGTCACCGCCGAATAAAGGTCACTCATATGGCGGTTCATATCCCACTTGATGTAGGTAATAGCGCAGGTATCTAAGATATCCGTGATGCTGACGACGATGTAATCGCGCACCTCGGGGCGGGTCAGATCCAGCAGCAGCTGATGCCGCCCCAGGGAAGGCTCCCTTCCCGGCTGGCACAGCGCCCACTCCGGATGCGCGCGATACAGGTCGCTGTCCGGATTTACCGATTCCGGTTCGAACCAAAGCCCGAACCGCAGCCCCATCGCGGTGATCTCCCGGGAGAGACGCCGCAGCCCACCGGGCAGCTTTTTCCGGTTGACGGTATAATCGCCCAGCCCGGCTTTGTCGCTGTTGCGGGCACCGAACCACCCGTCGTCCAATACGAAAAGCTCTGCGCCTGCTGCTTTGGCCCGCCGTGCCAGACGCAGCAGCCGCCGGCGGGTAAAATCAAAAAAATGGGCTTCCCAGTTATTGAGCAGGACGGGACGGTCTTTCCCTTTCCAGTCGCCCCGCAGAATATGCTCCTTTACGAAGCGGTGGAACTGCCGGCTGACGCCGTTTACTCCCCCATCCGACCAGGTCATAACCGCCTCCGGGGTCTCAAAGCTCTCTCCCGACGGCAGCCGCCAGCAAAAGCTCTGCGGCTGGATTCCGCTGACGATCCGGACAAAGTCCCGGGGAGAACGCTCCACGGCGGTATAGTGGCCGCCACTGTAAATGAGGTTGAAGCCGAAAACCTCGCCGGTGTCCTCCCCCGCCTCCCCGGTCAGCAGCATCACCCCGGGATTGTGGCGGTTGGAGGAAAAGCCGGTGGTGCTTTGGTTGACGTAGCAGCCGGGCTGCACCGGCCGGTCGTGCCGGTGCGCTTCGCTGATCCAGTCGCCGTCCAACGTAAGCATCCGATATTCACGGGGCGGCAGATCCATCTGCAGGCTCATCAGCCGGCGCAGCGTCACGTCGCCGGGCTCTTCATTGCGCAGCACCGTGCGGCGGGTAATGACCTCCGCCTGCGGATAAACGGTGAAAATGAGCTGCAGCCGGAGGGCAAACTTCCGCTCCCTCAGCAAAAGGACCAGCGTTTCGGCCTGTCCGGTCTCGTCATAGGCGGTGGGGAGTCCGGCCGGCGGCAGGGTGCCGGAGCAGAGCCTGCAGCCCTCGTAGATAAAATCGGTGGTAAAGCTGCCATCCGGCAGCTCCGCTTCGATGGGCGGGATGCGATAATCCCCCTTGCCGACGCCGGACCATGCCAGCGGCAGATTATCCAGACAATAGCTCTCATCGCTTTCGGCATACATTACCTCGCTGCCATAGGGCATGGTGCGGCGGTAGCGCAGGGCTTCGGCGTCCTCCATCATGACCCGTGCGCCGTAATGCAGCAGCTCGATGTGGCCGAACTGAGTGACCTGCAGAAGCAGCGCGGTGTGCCCTGTCTCAAGCAGAAAGGTATTATCCTTCTGTCGGATATATTGCATCTACTGTACCACCTCCGCTGCCGGCTGTTTTTCTGCTTCCGGCACAAGCAAAACCGCCTCGTAGGGCAGGAGCGTGCCGGGGCAGGCCGTCCGGCCGTAATTGGACAGCAGCACCCGCCCGCCGGCGGGGTTTTTGTTCTGCCGCTCTGACAGATTGATTACGACCGTTACAGACTGCTCCCCCAAAGCGCGCCGATAGGCGTACAGGCCGTCCCCGCGGTGCAGCTCGGTAAAGCTGCCCTGCTGCAGCACCGCACTGCCGTTGCGCAGGGCGATGAGACGGCGATAGTAATTCAGCACCGAATCGGGATCCTGCTGCTGGTCCCTGACATTGATGCGGGTGTAGTTTTCGTTGACCGCAAGCCACGGCGTGCCGCCGGAAAAGCCGGCATTGGCGGTATCATCCCACTGCATGGGGGTACGGGCGTTATCCCGGCCTTTTTCTTTTATCATCTTCCAGCGCAAGGCGCGGGGCAGGTGCAGCTTTTGGCCCAGGTTCCAGATGTTGAGGGACTCCACATCTCGAATCTGCTCCATACCGGTATAATCAAAGTTGGTCATGCCGATTTCCTGCCCCTCAAATAGAAACGGCGTCCCGCGCAGCGTCAGCACCAGCGTGGCCAGCGCTTTTGCGCTTTCGTCATGGTAACGGGTATCATCCCCAAAGCGGGAAACCGACCGGGGCTGATCGTGATTTTCCAAGTAGACGGTGTTCCAGGAGAGCGCCTTTTGCCATTTGGTAAGGCAGGCAAAAAAGCGCTCCGCCCTGAATTTGCGCAGAAACCATTTGATCTTGAAGCAGTCGGTTTCCATATGTTCAAAGGCAAATACGGTGGAAAGCTCCCTCCGGGAGGGATCGACCAGATCCTCCGCCATCCGGGGGGTGACAAACACCGTTTCCCCTACCGTGAAGGCATCGTAGCGGGAAAGCACTTCGGTATTCAGCCGGTGCAGCACCCGGTGGCAGCCTTCGGTGGAAATGTAGTGCTCGCTGCCCGTCAGGGCCGGGCGCCATTTGCCGTTGGCCAACGTGTTTTTGTAGATGACATTGATGACATCACAGCGGAAGCCCGCCACGCCGCGCTCCAGCCAGAACCGCATGACCTCTTCGATGGCCTCTATGACCATTTCGTTGTGAAAGTTTAAGTCGGGCTGCTCCTTGGCGAACAGGTGCAGGTAATACTCGCCGCGCAGCTCGTCGTAGACCCAGCAATCCTCCCCGAAAAAACTGCCCCAGTTGGAGGGCTTTTTGCCCGGTTCGCCCTTTTTCCAGATGTAAAAATCGGTGTAGGGCTCAATACGCCGGCGGCTTTTCTGGAACCACCGGTGCTGGTCGCTGGTGTGGTTGATGACCAGATCCATGATGATGCGGATGTCCCGCTTTTTGGCTTCGGCGATCAGGGTATCCATATCCGCCAGCGTACCGTAATTGGGGTGAATATCGCAGTAATCGCTGATATCATAGCCGTTATCCCGGTTGGGAGAGGGATAAACCGGCGAAAGCCACAGAGCACCTACCCCAAGCTGCTGCAGATAATCCAGCCGGGAGATGATGCCGGGCAGGTCGCCGATCCCATCGCCGTTGGAGTCGCAAAAGCTCATGGGATAGATCTGATAGATCACCTTTTGTTTCCACCAAGGGGTCTTATCCATAGTGATACTCCTCCCCTGCGGCTTCCCGGGCCATTTGCTCGGTAATGCCGTGTTCCGCGATCATGCGGGCGTAGAATTCGCCGCTCTTTTTCACGGTGCGGCGGTGGGTCACCGGATCGAAATGTATGAGACCGAAGCGGGCGGTAAAGCCCTCCAGCCACTCGAAGTTATCCACAAAGCACCAGTGGTAATAACGGGTGACCGGCAAGCCGCTTTCGGTTAAGGCTTTCAGATGCTCGTAAAGATAGCGGCGGCGAAAGCTGTCATGATTATCGGCGGTGCCGTTTTCGGTGATGTAGATGGGCAGCTGCGGCAAAAGGGCGTGGAGCTTGCGGCAGCATTCCACGATACCGTCCGGGTAAATCTCCCAGCCGAGATCATTCACCGCAACGCCCGGCAGCGTGCCGTCACCCAGGCCGGAGGTTGCGGTGCGGGCATAGTAATTGAGGCCCAGGAAATCGGCGTAGGGCCCCTCCTTGCCCAGCAGATAGGTCTTATTGATACGGGTCTGAAACAGATATTCCGAGATACGACAGGCCAACCGGTGCCAGAGATTGCGGGCAGAATAGGGGGTGAACACCCGCATATGAGCAGCAAACCCCACCTTTGGTTCCGGCCAGCCCATTTCCGCATGGATCGTGTGGATCAGGCGGTAGGCGCGACGGTGGCACTCACCCAGCACCTTCATAATCCGCAGTGCATGCAGAGGATTGAATTCCCCAGGGGGAAAGCCGCCCCCCAGATAGCCGCAGAAGGCGTATACATTCGGTTCGTTGACGGTGACGTACTCGCTGACTAGGTCGCCCAGCCCCCGGACGGCGTATTCCACCATGGCTAGGTAACGCTCCACCGCCCTGGGGTGCAGAAAGCCGCCCTGCCGCTCGAACCACATGGGGTTGGAAAAATGATGGAGCGTAAGCAGCACTTCGATGCCGTTTTGCCGCAGCAGGGTGATCTCCTGGCGCACCTTTTGCAGCTCTTCTTCGCTGAATTCCCCTTCCCGCGGCTCCAGTCGGGCCCATTCCAGCCCAAAGCGGTAGTGGCGGATGCCCATTTCATCCATCAGGCGGGTATCCTCCTCCAGATGGCCGCGGTGGTCGGTGGCAATATCGGGATTGCTGTTATCCTTGATGCGGCCCTTTAGGTACCAATCGTACCAGTTGCTTTCCCGGCAGTCGCCGTCGATCTGCGTGGCGGCAGAAGCTGCGCCCAGCGCAAAATTTTCCGGAAAACGGATTGCTTTCATCTACATCCCTCCGTTTCGCTTGCAGAGTGGTTCCCGATCACGACATGAAGGGCCGGGTTCTCCCGTTCAGCCTCAAAAAAGGTTTGCAGCAGCCGGCACCCGTATTCCCGCAGGGCCGAAAGCATGGCACCGGGATGCCGGAACACCACAACTGTCTCCGGGCACTCGGTCAGGCAGTCCCACAGGGCATCCAGATTCCTGCCATAGTACGACGGCAGCGCCAGCTTTTCCTGCAGTTGTTCCTGCGCCGCTTCGCGGCTGGTCATGCAGCGCCCTTCCAGAATGACTTCTTTCATTTTTACCCTCCCGTTTCCCCATATAGGCAGGTATAGCTTTGATAATGATCGTCGGTGTAATAGATCAACCCATCGCTGGAGTAGAGCAGCCGCTCCGCGCCCCGGTAGCCGCCAGCATAGTTGACATCACATTCATACCATATCCGGTCCTCCTTTTCCGGCAGCAGCCCTTCCCGGTTGCCAAAGCGGTCCCCGCCGATAGACATTCCCTCGGCGACCTCCCGCAGATTGCCCTCCGAGGAGTTCCAGCCCAGTTCCCTTGCTTCCTGCTTGGTGAGGTAGTTCCCCGGCAGACAGCCGTATAGATGCAGGTAAAGCGCGACCTCCTCCGGCGAGGAATACCAGCCCTCCTCCGAGACGGCGGGCGCTTGCTGCTGTGGCGCCGTTGTACCGCCGGAAAGTGCCGACTGTTCTGCCCCCTGAATATCTGTCGGCGGCGCGCCGCAACCGGCCAGCAGCACGAGAACCACCGCTGCCAATAAAAGGACAAACCGCCCGAATGGACTGCGGCACAACGGTATACCGCGTTTAAGCATGTCAAATCCCTCCCGTAAAGTTCAGCACTATTCTATCATATTGTCTTGGGGATGGATAGCCGCATTCTGTCAGAGAATTGCCGAAAAAAGATGTGAAAAATGCCCCCGCGGTATGCAGCGCCATCTCCTATTTGTCTCCTGACGGGTTTGCGGCTGCCGAAGCGGGATGTTCACACACTGTTTTCTTTTGCGAAACAATAATGTAATAGATAGCGGTTGCAAACAGAATAGTTTTGCAGTATAATTTGTTAGCATCCTAACAAGAAAGGGGGATAAACAGATGAATCCATCCGAAAAAATGGTGTGCCTGCAGATCAAGAGTATTTCCAACCTGATGCATCAGGAGCTGGCCGGAACGGCGCACTGCGGCACCATGATGCAGAAAATGTTTTTAGACTATCTTGACGCCCATGAGGGACATCCGGTCTTTCAAAAAGATCTGCAGGCGGCCTTTCATATCCGGCGTAGTACCGCTACCGGCATTTTGCAGATCATGGAGCGGGACGGCCTGCTGCGGCGGGAGCCGGTGGAACAGGACGCCCGACTGAAACGGCTGGTACTGACCTCCCCCGCCTATGAACAATTGGCCCAAATGCAGCAGGATATAATCCAGCTGGAGGCAAAAGCGACCGCCGGCCTTTCACCCGAGGAGCGGAACACCCTGTTTACCCTGTTGAGCCGTATTATACAGAACCTGACCCCAAGCAAGGAGGAACGCCACATTGATTAAACGTCTTTCCCAATGCATCCGGGAATACAAAAAAGATGCTATCCTGTCGCCTGTTTATGTTTTGGTGGAGTCTCTGCTGGACGTCGCCATTCCCTTTGTCATGGCCGATCTCATTGATAAGGGGATCGACGCCGGCAATATGGGCATGATCCTGCGGTATGGCGCCATTCTGGTTGGCTTTGCGCTGGTGGCACTGCTATTCGGCGCATTGGCGGGACGTAGCTGCGCCCGGGCCACCGCGGGCTTTGCCCGCAACCTGCGGCACGATATGTTTCATCATCTGCAGGTCTATTCCTTTTCCAATATCGACAAATTTTCGGCGCCCGGCCTGGTCACCCGCCTGACAACCGACGTAAATAACGTGCAGAACGCCTTTATGATGATCATCCGCACGCTGATCCGCTGCCCTGCCATGCTGATCTTTGCCATGGTCATGTCCTTCCGGATCAATAAGGATATTGCAGCGATCTTTCTGGCGGTCATTCCCGTTCTGGGTATCGGACTCTATCTCATTATACGGCGTGTGCATCCCGTTTTTACCCGAGTGTTCAAGACTTATGACGCCCTGAACGGCGTGGTACAGGAAAACCTTTCCGGTATCCGGGTGGTCAAGAACTTTGTCCGTGAGGAACATGAGATCGAAAAATTTGACGGTATTTCCGGCAAAATCTACAAGGACTTTTCGCTGGCAGAGCGGATCATGTCGCTGAATAACCCCCTGATGCAGTCCTGTATTTATGCCTGCATGATCCTGGTTTCCTGGCTGGGCGCCAAGCAGATTGTCATTGGGACCATGTCCACCGGCAATCTGATGAGCTTCTTTACCTATATCATGCAGATCCTTTCCAGCCTGATGATGCTCTCGATGGTGTTCGTGATGATTACCATGTCCCGCACTTCCGCCGAGCGAATTGTGGAGGTGCTGGAGGAGCAGAGCGACATCACCAACGGTCCCGACCCCGTATACGAAGTAAAAAACGGCAGCATCGTGTTCCGTGACGTCAGCTTCAGCTACGCCAAGCGGCCGGACAAGGAAGTGCTTTACAACATTGACCTGGAGATCGCCTCCGGACAGACCATCGGCATCATTGGCGGGACCGGCTCCTCCAAGAGCAGCCTGGTACAGCTGATCCCCCGTCTGTATGACGTGACGGCCGGCAGCGTACTGGTAGGCGGCGTGGATGTCCGGGACTATGACCTGAACACCCTGCGTCAAAACGTGGCGATGGTGCTGCAGAAAAATACCCTTTTCAGCGGGACCATCAAGGAAAACCTGCGCTGGGGCAACCCAGACGCCAGCGATGAGGAGCTGGTACGGGTCTGCCGGCTGGCACAAGCCGATGAATTTATCCGTTCCTTCCCGGACGGGTACGACACCTACATCGAACAGGGCGGCACCAATGTTTCCGGCGGGCAGAAGCAGCGCCTGTGCATTGCCCGCGCCCTGCTGCGCCGTCCCAAGATCCTGATTCTGGATGATTCCACCAGCGCCGTGGATACCAAAACAGACGCCCTGATCGGTAAGGCCTTCCGGGAGGAGATCCCCGATACCACCAAGATCATCATTGCCCAGCGGATCAGCTCGGTGAAGGATGCCGATCAGATCATCGTGATGGACAACGGTTCTATTCACGGACGCGGCACCCATGAGGAGCTGCTGGAAAGCAACGAAATATACCGTGAAGTATATTACTCTCAGCAGAAGGGAGGGCTGGAAGGATGAGACCGGGACCCAAGAGTTTCCGCGGCGGCAAGCAGGCCAAGGACGCCAAAGGCACTATGAAACGGCTGATGCGCTATATTGTAGGACCCAATAAGCTGCGGCTTGCTGTTGTTTTTCTGCTGCTGCTGATCAGCACGGCAGCCAGCGTTTCCGCTTCCCTGTTCCTGAAAACGCTGATCGACGACTATATCGCGCCCCTGATTGGGCAGGCGCAGCCGGACTTTGCCCCGCTGCTGCGCATCCTGACCGTGATGGCCTGCATCTATCTGGCCGGTATTCTGGCCTCCTTCCTGCAGACACGACTGATTATCCCTGTCGCTCAGGGAACGCTGAAAACAATCCGGGACGATATGTTCTCCCATATGCAGACGCTGCCGATCCGCTACTTTGACACCCACACCCACGGCAACGTGATGAGCTACTATACCAACGATACCGATACCCTGCGCCAGATGATCGGGCAAAGCCTGCCCAACGCCATCAGTTCCCTGATCTCCATCACGGCGGTGTTCTTTGCCATGCTGACTACCAGCGTATGGCTGACGCTGCTGATGTTCATCTTTATCGGGCTGATGTTGCTGGTCGTAAAGAATGTCGGCGGCCGATCCTCCCAATACTTTGTCAAGCAGCAGCAGTCGCTGGGCAAGGTCAACGGCTTTATCGAGGAGATGATCGGCGGGCAGAAGGTTGTCAAGGTATTCTGCCATGAGCGGCAGAACGAAAAGGACTTTGACAAGCTGAACGACGAATTCTGCGAAGTTTCCGGCAAAGCAAACACCTATGCCAACATCATGATGCCCATTATGGGCAACCTGGGGCATCTGCAGTATGTTCTGGTCGCCATCGTCGGCGGTCTGCTGGCCCTTTTGGGAGCGCCCAACCTGACCCTGACCGGCATCCATGCCATGACGCTGGGCGGTATTGCTTCTTTCCTGCAGCTTTCCCGCAGCTTTACCATGCCCATCGGCCAGGTATCGCAGCAGATCAATTCAGTAGTCATGGCATTGGCCGGTGCCGAACGTATCTTTGAACTGCTGGATGAACCCAGCGAGGAGGACCACGGCGAGGTCACACTGGTCAACGCCCGCGAAGAAAACGGCCGGCTGGTGGAAGCTGACCACCACACGGGACTGTGGGCCTGGAAGAAGCCCCTGCCCGACGGCGGTTATGAACTGATCCAGCAGCACGGCGACGTGCGGATGAAAGACGTGGACTTTGCCTACGAGGAAGGAAAGCCCGTCCTGCACGATATTACGCTGTATGCCGAGGCAGGCCAGAAGGTCGCCTTTGTAGGCGCCACCGGAGCCGGTAAAACCACTATTACCAACCTGATCAACCGCTTTTACGATATTGACGACGGCAAGATCCGCTACGACGGAATCAATATCAATAAAATTAAAAAGAGCGACCTGCGCCGCTCGCTCGGCGTGGTTCTGCAGGACGTCAACCTCTTTACCGGTACGGTGATGGATAATATCCGATACGGACGGTTGGACGCGACTGACGAGGAGTGCATTGCCGCCGCAAAGCTTGCCAACGCGCACGACTTTATCACACGACTGCCGGAGGGCTATCAGACGGTTCTTTCCGGCGGCGGCAGCAGCCTTTCTCAGGGGCAGCGACAGCTGCTCTCCATTGCACGGGCGGCCGTTGCCGATCCCCCCGTGATGATTCTGGACGAGGCCACCTCCAGCATTGATACCCGCACCGAGGCCATTGTACAGCGCGGTATGGACCGGCTGATGCACGGGCGCACCGTCTTTGTGATCGCGCACCGGCTTTCCACCGTGCAAAATGCCGATGTAATCATGGTGCTGGAGCATGGCAGGATCATTGAGCGCGGAACCCATGAAATGCTGATTGCGGAAAAAGGGAAATACTATCAGCTGTACACCGGCGCTTTTGAATTGGCAGCCGGAAACGAGGTCACCTGACAGGCCGTTTCTGCGCGTTTTCCAGGCGGCGGAAACAGATCAGGGCAAAAAAACTGCCCGTTTTTTGCAAAAAACTCTTTACAACGCCCCAAAGATATGATATTATAATCAAGCAGTCCAAAAACAGACCGATTCAAAAAGCTGCGGCTGTGAGGAACAGACAGGCTGCACTTTGGGGGTATAGCTCAGCTGGGAGAGCGCTTGACTGGCAGTCAAGAGGTCAGCGGTTCGATCCCGCTTATCTCCACCAAGCAAAAAGGCATCCAAACGGATGCCTTTTTTGCATGCCCCAAAAGGGCCGCATTTTCGCGGGAGCGGTCGTTGCCGGCACGCTTTTCTCTTTTGCTTTCTGTACCGAATCAGCCCCATGCACAAAAAACCCCTTTCACCAGAGAAAGGGGCTTTTTCAGTATTAAAACGGTACTGAGAATTACATGGAACATTCGCGGATCGCTTCTGCATCCGCCGCGCGCTGCTCCCGGATTGCTTCCTTGAGGATCATGTCCTTCACCTTCATCAAGCGGATGGTATTGGCGCGCTCATTTTCATCCAGCTTCATGGTGATGTAGCGGATATTTTCCTGCATCTGCGGGATCTTGACGTACTCCAGGGCGTTGACGCGGCGGCGGGTCTTTTCGATCTCCTCCGCTAACAGCTGGGTGGTCTTTTCCACCTCTGCCAGCCGCAGCATATCCCGGAACACGCCGGAAAGGGCCTCCACCGCGTCATCCAGCTCTCCGCTGGTCTGGGCAAAGCCATAGGGGTAGCCGCTGCCCTCCTGCTTTTCCGTAAAATGATACCGGGGGACATCTACCGACATGATATTTTCAAAGCTCATATCCAGCTGTACCGACCGGACAGGAACCAGCAGAGACTGCCGCAGCATTTCCGGGGTCATAAGAGCCGAAGCCACGGTAAAGGAACCGTGCGCCTGCATCAGGCCCTCCTCCACCCGGCTGCGCAGGGCGCGGTTTTCGCGCACAATATCCATGAACTGCTTCATCAGCTCGTCGCGTTTATCCCGCAGCAGTTTGTGGCCGCGCTGGGCGGTTTTCAGCTGCCGTTTCAGCCGTGTCAGTTCCATGCGGGTGGGATTGATGATGGTACTTGGCAACTTGCTCCCCCCTTATCCCTGCTTGGGCAGGTATTTTTCGATATATTCCGGTTTGATGCGCTTTAGCTCGCTTTTGGGCAAAAGGCTGAGCAGCTGCCAGCCCAGATCCAGCGTTTCTTCGATAGAGCGGTTTTCCTCGTTGCCCTGGGAAACATACCGTCTTTCGAATTCATCGGCGAAATGAGCGTATTGCAGGTCGGTTTTGGAAAGCGCCGCTTCGCCCAGAATGGACATCAGCTCCTTGTTTTCCTTGCCGGTGGCATAGGCGGCAAACAGCTGGTTCATGGTGCCGGAATGATCCTCGCGGGTCTTGCCCTCCCCGATTCCCTTATCTTTCAGACGGGACAGCGACGGCAGTACATCCACCGGCGGGTTGATGCCGCGGCGGAACAGTTCGCGGGACAAAATGATCTGACCTTCCGTAATGTAACCGGTCAGATCGGGAATGGGATGGGTCTTGTCGTCCTCCGGCATGGTCAGGATCGGGATCATGGTAATGGAACCTTCCTTGCCGATCTGGCGCCCGGCGCGCTCGTACATGGTGGCAAGGTCGGTATACAGGTAACCGGGATACCCGCGGCGGCCGGGGACTTCCTTTTTGGCGGCGGAAATTTCCCGCAGCGCTTCGGCATAATTGGTGATATCGGTAAGAATGACCAGCACGTGCATTCCCAGGTCAAAGGCCAGATATTCCGCCGCTGTCAGCGCCATACGCGGGGTAGCGATACGCTCTACCGCAGGATCATTGGCCAGATTGGTAAACAGTACGGTACGGTCGATGGCGCCGGTGCGCCGGAATTCGTTGACAAAGAACTCGGATTCTTCGAAGGTGATGCCGATGGCGGCAAAGACAACGGCAAAGTTGCTTTCCCCATCCAGCACCCGGGCCTGACGGGCGATCTGCGCCGCCAGCTGGGCGTGCGGCAGGCCGGAGCCGGAGAAGATGGGCAGCTTCTGCCCACGGACAAGGGTGTTCAGGCCATCAATGGTGGAAATACCGGTCTGGATAAACTCGTTGGGATAGTTGCGGGCGGCGGGATTCATGGCAAGGCCGTTGATATCCCGGTATTCCTCCGCCAGAATGGCCGGGCCGTCATCAATAGGCTGGCCCATGCCGTTGAACACGCGGCCCAGCATATCGCCGGAAACCGCCAGCTGCAGCGGATGGCCCAAAAACCGGATTTTGGAGTCGGCCAGATTGATACCGGCCGAGGCTTCAAACAGCTGCACAACGGCGGTATCGCCGTTGACCTCCAGCACCTTGCAGCGCCGGGTGGAGCCATCGGTCAGCTCGATTTCCGCCAGCTCATCGTAGGTGACGCCCTGCACATGGTCCACCACCATCAGCGGTCCCGAAATTTCGCGGATCGTTTTGTATTCACGGATCACTGCGCATCCTCTCCTTTCTGGGCCAGAGCCTCCAGTTCGTCCTCCATTTCGGCAAGCAGTTTATCGTATTGCTCGCGGTAACTTTCGGCAGGTACGCTCTTGGCGCGGCCGATCTTTTCGCGGGACGGGGTCATAAACAGCTCCGCCACCCGGCAGCCACGCTCCGCCGCGTTGCGGCAAAGGGCATCATAGCGCCGGATCATCGAAAGCATTCTGGTCTGCCGGTCGTACTCGGAATAAGCATCCACATCCACAAAGGAGTTCTGCTGCAGGAAATCCTCCCGGATCATACGGGCCGTTTCCAGCGTGATCTGGTCCTTGGCGGAAAGGGAATCCTTGCCCACCAGCTGGACGACTTCATTTAAGCTGGATTCTTCCTGCAAAACAGCCATGGCCCACTCCCGGTTCTGCAAAAAGCTTTTGCCGAAGTGCTCCTCGTACCAGGGCCGCAGCGAATCAATATAAAGAGAATAGGAATTAAGCCAGTTGATGGCTGGAAAATGCCGGCGGTAGGCCAGGCTGGCATCCAGCGCCCAGAAAACCTTGACAATCCGCATGGTCGCCTGAGAAACCGGCTCCGAAAGGTCGCCGCCGGGAGGCGATACGGCGCCCACCGCCGTCAGCGAACCACGCCGCTCCTCCTCGCTGCCGATGCAGGCGACGGAGCCGGCACGCTCGTAAAACTGTGCCAGACGGGAGGCCAGGTAAGCGGGGTAGCCCTCCTCGCCGGGCATTTCCTCCAGACGTCCGCTCATCTCACGCAGCGCCTCTGCCCAGCGGGAGGTGGAATCCGCAATGACTGCGACGTCATAGCCCATATCGCGGTAATACTCCGCAATGGTGATGCCGGTATAGATGGAAGCCTCGCGGGCCGCCACCGGCATATCGGAGGTATTGGCAATCAGCACCGTCCGCTTCATCAGCGATTCCCCAGTGCGTGGATCGATAAGCTCCGGGAATTCCCGCAGCACGTCGGTCATTTCGTTGCCGCGCTCGCCGCAGCCGATATAGACCACCAGGTCAACATCCGACCACTTGGCCAAAGCGTGCTGCATCACTGTTTTGCCGGAGCCGAACGGCCCGGGAATGGCTGCCGTGCCTCCCTTTGCCACCGGGAAAAAGGTATCCACGATACGCTGCCCGGACTGCAGCGGCGTGGTCGGCGGGAACTTGCGGCGGTAGGGTCTTCCCACGCGTACCGGCCATTTCTGCATCATCGTCAGCTCTATCTGGCTGCCGTCCGGCTGCTCCAGCACCGCCACCGGCTGGGTAACGGTAAAGCTGCCGGAATGAATGGAAACGATCCGGCCCTTCATTTTGGGCGGGATCATGATTTTATGGAGAATGGAGGGCGTTTCCTGTACCGTACCGATAATGTCCCCGCCGATGACCTCATCCCCGGGGGCGGCCGTTGCGATAAAATCCCATTTTTTCTCCCGATTCAGGGCCGGTACCTCTACCCCGCGGGGAAGATTGTTGCCCTGTACCTTTTGCATAATGGCGTCCAGCGGGCGCTGGATACCGTCGTAGATATTTTCCACCAGGCCGGGGCCAAGCTCCACCGAAAGGGGCGAGCCTGTGGTCACCACTTCAGCGCCGGGGCCAAGGCCGGAAGTCTCTTCGTAGACCTGAATGGATGCCGAACCGCTGTTCATGGTGAGGATCTCGCCGATCAGGCGCTGCTCCCCTACCCGAACGACGTCAGCCATGTTGGCTTCCTGCATTCCGGTAGCGACCACCAGCGGCCCGGATACTTTTACGATTTTACCCATGGGCTTTTTCCTTCTTTCCCTTATATGATATCGGCGCCGACGGCGCGCTCTACCGTTGTCTTTACATTCTGCATTCCAAGGCCGAGGCTCCCCTCCTTGCCAGGGATAAGGATGATGGCCGGCGTCAAAGCATCACGGTACCGGGCAATCTCTGCCGAAAGCCCCGACGCTAGCTGCTCGGTCATATAGATAATGGCGACCTCTTCCTTGGCCAGACGGTGCAGCACGGTTCTGGCTTCTTCGGCCCCGGAAACCGGATGAACCTCCAACCCCAGCGCCGCAAAGCCCAGTACGCTCTGCTCATCGCCCATAACGGCTATTCTATACATCCCGTGCCACCCCCTTATACATAGGAATCCCGCAGACGGCTGCCGATGACTTCCACATCCAGCCCGGCCTGCCTGCCCGCGAAGACGGTGCGAACGGCGGTGATCTCCTGCTCCACGGCATAGAGATACCCCGTCACCGTCTGTTCTCCAAAGGGAACACGTCGGGCCGCCGCAAGATAGGCGGTCACAGCATCATCACAGGCCTTTTCAAAGGCGGTTAGAGAGCCGCCTGCGGGCGTCGCCGCAGCAGCGCCCAACTCGGCTGCGCGCGAAAGCGGCCCCGCGCAGAAAATTTCTGCCAGTTTAACTGGTTCTGCAGCCTGCAGCGTATGGGCCGAGACGCTGCCGCCCGGCAACAGCGCCTTTGCAAGCAGCGCGGTATCCCCACCGCAGCGCGCCGCGCGCACCACGGTACGGAGGTTCGCGGCATCGGTCAGCAACCGCACATAGCCGCGCAAAAAATCGCTTTTCAGCGCATCTGCCAGTGCGTGCATTTCGGCATAGCAGGCGGCATCCAGTACAAGGTCAGCTCCCTGCGGATCCTTTTCCCGCAGCAAAGCGGCGGCCCGGTCGACCGCCTGCCGGCCCGGTTCCGGGATCTCCATCTGCTGGGACTGCTGCCATTGACTCTGCAGCATACCGGCATCGTACCGGCCGCCCTCCAGCAGCAGATCATCCGCGGCAATCCCCCGGCTCCACGCCTTCAGGATCGCCTTGATATTGTGGTAATCGTATTTGATCTGAAACAGCTCCACCAGCCGGACATCCGGCACCGCTTTTTTGAGTTCCCCGTACAGCTCAGCTCTCCGGCGGCTCAGGGCCTCTTCCAGCGGGATCTGATCCGCGTAGCCGCATTCCGTCAGCACCTTACGGGCTTCCTCATCGGTCTGGGCTTCCAGCATCCGCTGCGTCTTTTCCCGGTCGATCAGCCGGTTTTCCATCGCGTGTAGTCTGGCGGAAACAGACAGATAATCGGTATCTTTCGGACGGGACATTCTATCCCTCCTTACTGTGCGGGAAAGAGGATCGCCGCGACCTCTTTCTCCAGCTTTTCCCGCTGCAGCCGAACCAGCGTATCAAAGGCGCAGTTTAATTCCACATCGCCCTCCGCCAGAATAAAGCCACCCGGAATAGGGCGCGTTTCCTCAGACAGAGTCAGTTCCCCCCGCCTGCCGGCTCTTTGCAGCGCGGTGTTGGCCGCTTTTACTATTTCCTCCCCAAGCCTGTCGGCGTCCTTTGCGGAAAGGATCATGCGCTCCCGGCCGCTGGAGGAGGCTTCCACCGCCAAAGCGGACAGTAAGGTGACATACCGCTCCTGCGGAAGCGCGCAAAGCTCCTCCAACGCCGTATCAAAGCTTTGCTGCAGCAGTTCCTGCTTAGCTGCCAACTCCAGCTTGCGGCATTCCATATCCGCCGAGGAGGAAAGGCGCTCCCGGCGCTCTTCCGCCGCACGGCGGCCGCGGACCAGCAGCTCCATGCTTTCCTGCTCCGCTTCGGTCTGCGCCTGTGCCAGAAGGGTGTTCACCTCTTCCTCGGTCTCCTGCTGCATTGCAGCGATCTCCCGCTCGGCATCCTCTATGATCCGGGCGGTAATCTTCTCTATACCTTCCATAGCAGCTCCTTTTTCGGGTGCGGCTTACGCCAGGAACAGGAAGTACAGCATAACCATCGAAGCCAGCAGCGAAAGGATCGCATAAAACTCCACGATGCCGCACAGTACCAGACCCTTGGACCAGTCCGCCGGTTTTTTGGCCAGAATATTGATGGAGGACGCCGCTACACGGCCCTGCGCGATAGCGGAAAACAGTCCGCCCAGCGCCATCGGCATACAGGCCACGAAGCACTGCAGGCCGGTGGTAACATCGATGGCGGGAACGCCGCCCAGCAGCCCGATGCAGTAGATGGAGAAGAACCATACCACGGTGCCGTACAGGCCCTGCGTACCGGGCAGCACCTGCAGAATCATCACCTTACCGAACTTGCCGGGATCTTCGCACAGCAGACCGGCGCCGGCTTCACCGGCGTAGCCGGTCCCCTTGGCCGAACCGACGCAGCTGAGTCCCGCTGCCAAACCGCCGCCCAGCAGGGCCAGCGCCAAACCGCCAAAAGATTCCAAAAAACTCATTTCAATACGCTCCTTTTTACTGTTCTGCTATTCTATAATATTTGGGTTCTGCCGCAACAGGATGGAAAGCACGCCCTCCGTCCCGATAGAAATACTTGAAAAACTCCAGGCACTGCAGGCGCATATCGTGTACGTAGCAGCCCAGCAGATTAAGGGAAAAGTTGAGAGCGTTGCCCGCCAGCGAAATAACAATGAAAATAATGATGTTACCGGGAATGGCCGCCAGTGTATTAAACACCTGGGCAATGACCGCGCCGGCCAGCATCAGCGCCATCAGGCGCACATAGGAGAGGATATCCCCAAAGTAGCCGGTGATATGGTTATAGACGGAACCGCCAATGCCGGCGATCTTGCCGCCGATTCCCTTTTTGCCGTAGCCCTGCGTCAGCACCAGCACCGCAAGCAGGATCCACAGGAAGAGCTTGTTCCCGGTGGCAACCGCCGCAATGCCGCAGCCGATAATCGCCCACCAGGCAACCTCCTCGCACAGAGCGCTCATGCCTTCCCCGTGCTTTACCTTGTACAAAAAGCCGATGACCATTCCAACCAGGATCTGCACCACGCCCAATGCCAAAGAACCGATCATAATGACAAGGATATCATTGATGGGGGTGAACAGTGTGGGCCAGAACCAGACGAAGGTGCTTTCCGGGTTGATCAGCTTGACCAGCTGGGGGATGAAATCCCCAAAGAACCCGCCCGTCAGTGCGCCCATCAGGAAGGTCGTAACGCCGCAGAAGCCCAGCAAAGCAAAGAAATTGTGGGTCCCACCGGTCGGCTTCTTCTTTTTGAGCACCAGCAGAGAGGCGATCATCATCACAAGCCCGTACCCCATATCCGCCATCATAATGCCGTAAAACAGGATAAAGAACGGTGCCATCAGCGGGTTGGGGTCCAGCGTGCCGTACGCCGGCAGCGAGTACATCTCGGTGACCATATTCAAAGAACGGGTAAACCAATTGTTTTTCAGCAGGACCGGTACCCGCGGGTAGTCCTCCGGCGCCGGGTCGGTCATCTGCCAGGCACAGGTGCAGCCCTCCAGCAGCATCTCCAGCTCCTTGGTGTTTTCCGCCGGGAACCACCCTTCCAACAGGAAAGCCGATGCGGTATCCAGCATCCGTTCCTGTGCTTCGGCACGGTCAATATCGATCCGGGCGGCATCGGAAAGCTGCTGCAGCTCCGGCTTTTGGGAGACGCTTTGGGCGATACTGTTTTCCAGTTTGGCAATCTCCTGTTCTGCCGTTTGCTGTTCCTTTTGTATTGCCGCCAGATTCTCGGCAGCCGTTCCCCTAAACTGTCCCAACGATATCCGAGACCATCCCAGGGATTTCAGCTCCGCGAGGTGCGCATCCGCTTCCGAGGCGTGCGCCGCCAGGATACAATAGCGGCGCTCCCGGTCGGCAGAGACCTCCCGCAGTTCGTACAGCTCTCCGTTTTGCCGCAGGGCATCCTGCGCCTGCTGTATGGAGATCGCTGCCGGCAGCGTTCCCAACTGGATAAGTACCTGCTCGGTCGAGCTGTACTGCAGCGGCATCTCCAGGGCGCTCCACGGCTGCAGCAGATGATACTCCGCCGTCAGCTTTTCCCTATGGGCTTGCAGAATCTGAATCCGCTGCCGCATTTCATTGAGCCGGCGCGCCGCGTTTTTGCACCGTTCAATTTCCTGCGGATCCGTCAGTTGCCGTTCAGTGATCTCCGGCTGCGGGGCAAGACCCTGCTTTTGCTTTGGCGCGTATTGTCCCAGCGTCTGCAGGGCCTGTTCCGCCGCGGTAAACTGTTCCCGGGCCTTTCCCAGCACCGGCACCACCGGCGCGTGCAGCTGCTGCAACAGAGGATCATCCTCTTCCAGCACCGGTTCGATGACTTCCAGGCAACCCAGATGCTGCAGTTTTTGCAGTATCTCTTCTCGTTCACTCTGCAGCCCGATCAGGCGCAGGTGCCGCATTGCTACAATAGCCATCAGCGATTCACAACCTTTTCCACGATCCATCCGGCAGCCTGCGGGATTCTCTGCCGGGCTTCCTCTTTTTTCTTTTCCCATTCCACCGAGGCGCGCTCCAGCGCCTCATAGGTGCTTTGCGCCGCCTGCCGCTCTGCCTGCGACATCATCTCCCGCACCTCGGCTTCCGCGTCGGCACGGGCCTTTTCCCGGATCCGCTGGGCACTGCGCTGGGCCTGCAGCAGCTTTTGCCTGCACTCCGCTGCCGTTTGTTCCCGGCGGCGTTTCATCTCTTCTTCGGTCTGCAGTACTTTGGCTATGGTATCCTGCGGCACCGCTTTCCCCTCCTTTTTTATGACAATGTTTCTATAATTATATAGCAAAAGGGAGATGGAGTAAAGAAAAATTTGCAAATTCTTTATACTTTTTCAGAATGGAATTCTTTTCATTTGTTTGTTAATAACAAAACTTGCATTTGAGCCGTTTTTTCACCCGTTTTTTACATACGGCAAGACATTCTGTTGATTTTGCACTAAAAGGCGGCAAAGTGCCGGCCCTTCGCCGACACTCTGCCGCTTATTATCTATTCCAGAGGAAGCAAACAATAGGAGATCATTCCATGTGCTCACGGTCGGTGGCCATCAGAATGGTCCAGTACTGATCCGCTACGACCTCGTTTTTCTGGTTGATGGTCTCGACATGGAAGCGGATGATCCCGCGGCCGGGCTTCCTGCTCAGGCGTTTTTCCACCGGCGTCATCACGCAGGAAATCGTATCCTGGAAGCGTACGGGATTGGTGAACTTCATCTCACAGCCAAGCAGGCCGATGTAGCTGCCATCGAACATGCCGGTCTGGCACACCAGCCCGGTGCTGATGATATAGGTCAGTGCGCCGTAGGCGATTCGAGTGCCATAGATGGAATTCTTCGCATATTCCTCGTTAATGTGCAGTGCGCTGAAATCCCCGGACAGGCCGGCAAAATTGACAACGTCCGCCTCTGTTATGGTACGGGCCGAAGTAAAATACTGCTTGTTCAGCTCAAACTCATCGTAGAGCTTTCCTACAAATTCATAAGCCATAAAACAAATACCTTCTTTCAGATGATGTATATCAGATCACGCCGTTTTCTTTCAGCGCGGCGATCTCTTCCTCTGTGCGGCCCAGCTCTTTCAGAATCGCTTCATTATCCTGCCCGCAGACCGGGGCGCTGGTACGTACTTCGCCCGGTGTCTCCCGCATCTTGATCGGGATCCCCTGCATCTTATACCTGCCAACATCCGGGCCTTCCATATCCACGATCATATCGCGAGCCAGGAACTGCTCGTTGGTGATGACCTCCTTGACGGTCAGTACGGGCGAATACGCCTGATGGTATTCATCGGCAATAATCTTTCCGATCTCATCACGGGTTCGCTGCTTGGTCCATTCATTGATATAAACAAACAGCTGGTCCGCATTTGATGGGGGTCATACCGTCTGATCTAAGCCCCCGGCTGTAAATTATCCGTTAAACATTTCGGAGATAGTTTGTCATTGCCTTGTTATCATGATATATTTATAATAGTAAAGAAAAAGTTGAAGTGATTAACGCATATCATAGAACCGGTTCCCTATTAGGCAACAGAAAGGAGTAAGCGCACTGAAAAACAGCAAACAAGCGTCCTTGACCGCCAAACGAATCAAAATATCCGAAAATTTACGCGAGTCGACCGTTTCGGTCCTGCCGATCGTGGTTATTGTACTGCTGCTTTGCCTGACCGTCGCCCCTGTCAGCGCTGACCTGTTGCTGTGCTTTTTGATCGGAGCACTCTTTGTCATTGCCGGTATGGGGCTGTTTTCGCTGGGCGCCGAAGCTTCAATGACCCCCATCGGCAACCGTATCGGCACCGCCCTGACCAAAACCCGCAATCTGCCGCTGATTCTGGTCGTCAGCTTTATGCTGGGCTTCGCCGTTACCATCGCAGAGCCGGATCTACAGGTACTGGCCGAGACTGTCCCGCACATCAATAATACCGTCCTGCTGGTCACGGTAGGGCTTGGCGTCGGATTTTTCCTGGCAGTGTGCATGCTGCGCATCGTGACCGGCGTACATCTGCGCTGGCTGCTGATTGCCTTTTACGGCATTGTCTTTCTCTTGGCGGCCTTTGCCACACCAGATTTTCTCAGCGTGGCGTTTGATTCCGGCGGCGTGACCACCGGTCCCATGACAGTCCCCTTTATTTTGGCGCTGGGCGTCGGCGTTTCCTATATCCGCAGCGACGCCAGGGCGGAAGCCGACAGCTTTGGCCTGGTGGCGCTTTGTTCTATCGGGCCGATCTTGGCCGTGCTGATCCTCAGCTTCTTTTATACCGAAAGCAGCGGTACACAGGAACTCGCTACGGCGTCTTTCACCGATACCGCCGCCATCGGCGCCGCCTATCTGCAGGGCCTGCCGAAATATCTGGGAGAAATGGCTGTCGCCCTGCTGCCTATCGTTGGCATCTTCATCATTTTTCAGCTGCTTACGCTGCATATGCCCCGCCGGAATCTTCTCAAAATTGTGATTGGTATTTTGTATACCTATATCGGTCTGGTACTGTTCCTGACGGGTGTAAATGTCGGATTTTCCGCATTGGGCCGGGTGTTGGGCGCCGAGCTGGCCGCCGGCTGGACACGGTGGCTGCTGATCCCCCTTTCCATGCTGCTGGGTTGGTTCATTATCTCGGCAGAGCCTGCCGTTGCGGTGTTGGAAGCGCAGATTGAGGAGGTCAGCGCCGGTACCATCCCGGGCAGAGCCATCAAAACCAGTCTTTCCATTGCGATTGCCCTGGCGATGGGCCTTTCCATGCTGCGGGTGCTCACCGGTATTTCCATCATGTGGTTTCTGGTTCCCGGGTATCTGATCGCGCTGGGGCTTTCCTTCTTTGTCCCGGATCTCTATACTGCTATTGCGTTTGACTCCGGGGGAGTGGCATCCGGCCCCATGACCGCCACCTTTATGCTGCAGTTCATGATCGGTGCCAGCAGCGTAGTGGGCGGCAATCCGTTGAGCGACGCCTTTGGCGTGGTGGCGATGGTGGCGATGATGCCTTTGATCTCGATCCAGATGGTGGGCGTTATCTACAGCCGCCGCAGTGCCGCCGAACTGTCTGAGGAACATTACGGCGAGGATGAGATCATCGAACTGTGGGAGGTGAGGCCGGCATGAATTATCTGATTTCGGTAGTAAACCCCGACGCGCTGGAACGGGTTTGTGATATTACCGCCCAACTGGAGCTGCCGCAGACGGTGGCTCTGCTGGGCCATGGCACAGCGGTGAAAAGCATGCTGGATCTGCTGGGAATCGAATCGACCGAAAAACGCATCGTAATGACCGTCGCCAGTCCCGAAAAAACCAAGCAGTTTATCAAGGCGATGCAGCAAAAACTGTATATCGGGATCCCCGGTCACGGCATCGTGGTGGCAGTCCCGGTCAAAAGCGTGGGAGGAGGAAAAGCCTTGAGTTATCTGAACGGCGGTCAGCAAAACGCCAAGTACGTTCCTGAGATCAACGAAAAATACGAGCTTATCGTAATCATTGCCAATGAAGGACGCACTGATCAGGTGATGAACGCTGCGCGATCGGCAGGCGCCACCGGAGGCACCGTCCTGCATGGCAAAGGCACCGGCAGCCAGAATCCCAAAAAGTTTTACAACGTCTCGATTGCTTCGGAAAAGGAGGTCATCCTGATGGTGGCCCCCACTGATCGTAAGGCGGAGATCATGAAGACCATCCTTCGCCAGGCCGGCCCGGATTCCGAGGCAGGCGCCATCCTGTTTTCCCTGCCCGTCAGCGAAATGGCCGGGTTTGGGATGCGGGAGAAATAACCGGCGCTGCCGGAGTAGCATATCCTTCCAAGACATATAGCCCAAGTTTTAGCCCTTTTCAAAAAAGTCCGCACCGACTGCGGACTTTTTTGTTATATCCCCCTTGACAAATTGCCGCAAAGTGATATCATAATAATATCAAAATAACATAGGAGTGATTATTGTGACAGAAAAAACCCTGACCAACAAAAAGCACGGTATGCTTATCCTGCTGCTCTTTCTCCTGCTGTTTGCGGCAGCTATCGCCGCCATCATTTTAGGCGCGGTGAAGGGCGGAACGCTTTGGCTTCTTATTCCCGGCATTGTCGTTCTCTGCATTATTTGGGTCCCTATGATGGGTCTCAAGGTCCTGAAACCGCAGGAAGCGCTGGTGCTGACCCTTTTCGGCAAATACATCGGCACCCTGAAGGGTGAGGGCTATTACTATGTCAATCCCTTCTGTTCCGCCGTCAATCCGGCCGCCAAGACCAAGCTGAGCCAGAGCGGCGACGTAAAAACCTCCGGCGGTGACGGCAGCGCAGCGCTGGATAGCAGCGATACCACCGGAAAAAAACTCTCCTTGAAGATCATGACTCTGAGCAACAACCGTCAGAAGATCAACGACTGCCTGGGCAATCCAGTGGAGATCGGCATTGCCGTTACCTGGCGTATCGTGGATACCGCCAAGGCGGTCTTTAATGTCGATAACTACAAGGAATTCCTCTCCCTGCAGTGCGACAGTTCCCTGCGCAATATTGTGCGGCTGTACCCCTATGATGTAGCCCCCAATGTGGATACCACCGGCGACGGCATTGCCGATGACGGCAGCCTGCGCGGTTCCAGCGAGCTGGTCGCCGCCCGCATCCGGGATGAGATCCAGAACCGGGTAGCGGAAGCCGGTATTGAGATCATTGAAGCGCGCATCACTTATCTGGCCTATGCCACCGAGATTGCCGCCGTCATGCTGCAGCGCCAGCAGGCCTCCGCCATCATCGATGCCCGAAAGATGATTGTGGACGGCGCGGTTGGAATGGTGGAAATGGCCCTGGAGCGTCTGAGCCAAAGCGGCATGGTGACACTGGATGAGGAGCGCAAGGCCGCGATGGTCAGCAACCTGCTGGTGGTGCTGTGCGGCAACCACGATGCTCAGCCGGTGGTCAATTCCGGCAGTCTGTACTAAAATGAACGAAAACCAAAAAAAACAGGTCCCGCTGCGGCTTTCACCCAAGCTGTATGCCGCTATTGCCGCATGGGCCGAAGATGATTTTCGCTCGGTAAACGGGCAGATAGAATATCTGCTGACCGAGTGCGTGCGCCAGCGCAAAAAAAACGGAAAATACGTTTCCGACGAATTGGATCTCCCGCCGGAGCTGGATCTGGAATAAGCCTACCATCAAATATCCCGCCGCAGCATAGCTGCGGCGGGATTGTCTTTGGCTCGCTATTACACTTAAGCCTGCTCCTGCGGATCGTTCCAGCCTTTGCAGACATCCACCCAGGCTACAGCCCCGGAGAGGGAATAAAGCTCCTCACAGCTCAGCTCGATGGCGCTGTTATCGCTTCCGCAGGCCGGGAACACCGTTTCAAAACGCTGCAGAGAAACATCCAGGCAGGTTTTCACACCGGGCTTGACCGCAAAGGGGCATACCCCGCCCACTGCGTGACCCACCAGCTCCACCGCTTCCTGCGGCGTCAGCATTTTGGCTTTGCAGCCGAAGGTCTCCTTATATTTGTGGTTATCGACCTTGGCGTCACCTGCGGCCACCACCAGCAGCGGCCCTTCCGACGTCATAAAGGAGAGTGTTTTGGCAATGCGGGCCGGGATGACCCCCACCGTCTGGGCTGCCAGTTCGACAGTAGCGCTGGAGGTTTCAAATTCCATTACGCGGTCCTCCATTCCCCGCTCGGCAAAAAAGGCTTTTACTTCCCGAATCGACATAAAATTCCCTCTGCTTTCTGTTGCGTTGATGTTCCTATGATACGCTTTGGGCGGATTTTGTCAAGAGTCTGCCGCTGTTTTTGCTCCAAAAGGGCTTGACGGGAGGGGCAAATCACGGTAGAATAAGAAAGTACCTTTTGCAGGCATAGTTCATCGGTAGAATAGCGGCTTCCCAAGCCGCGGAGGCGGGTTCGATTCCCGTTGCCTGCTCCATCGGTCAAGGTCCGGAGCCGATTCCCGCTCCGGACCTTTTTATCTGCATAAAGGATTGCTGCGAACCGAAAGCCGAGCGCTGCGCCGCTTTGGGAACGGCTCCCTTTTCTTTGTGTGTGGCAGCCAATACCACCCCCCTGTGACAGTATTGATGAGACAAATTCCGTTGGAAATGCCGAATTTATACCGCTTTTTCCGTCCTTTTTTTGCAAATCTGCTATTGACAGAGGGAAAAATGGGTGATATAATTCGAACAAAATTAATCCTTGAGGAAAGGAGAAGCTACCATGAAAAAGATGAGCGTTATGATGATGGCTATGATGATGTGCATGTGCGGCATGCGCACTTTTTCCGATGCATCTTTTTCCGATAGCTCCTTCATCCAAGATTAGAAACTGCGTGCCGTATTGGCACGGTCACCAATGTTTTTAACCGGGAGACTTGATCGGAAGTCACCGGTTTTTTTATTTTTTCAGGGAAAGGAATCCACCATGATTTTGTATTATGAAGATCTGGTAAGGGCAAATCACCTTTCGGGGCGAATGTGCCGCTTATCCGAAGGTGTAAAATGAATGTAAGCATTATCAAGATCTGAATTACAGAAAGGAAATGAACCATGAAAAAGTATTTGAAAGCTGTATTTGCCGTTGTTTTGGCCGTTGCCCTGCTGCTGCCCCTTGCCGCCTGCGGCAATAAGACCGAAAAGATCAAAATCGCCGTTCCCAATGATACCACCAATGAAGCCCGCGCGCTGCTGCTGCTGGAGGATCAGGGTTTCATCAAGCTGAAAGAGGGTGCTGGCATTACCGCTACCATCCTGGATATTGTTGAAAATCCCCATGAGATCGAATTCAGCGAGGTAGAAGCTGCCCAGCTGCCCAACATCCTGCAGGATGTGGACTACGCCGTCATCAACTCCAACTTTGCCATCTCCGCCGGTCTGAACCCCGCTAAAGACGCTTTGGCTCTGGAAGGCTCCTCCTCCGCCTATGCCAATATCGTGGCAGTCAAAGAGGGCAATGAGAACGCTCCGCTGGTGAAGGCGCTGGTGGCCGCCCTGGAAAGCAAGGCTGTAGCGGACTTCATCACCGAAAAATATGACGGCTCCGTTGTTTCCGTCGTGGAAAATCCCACCGACGGCTATGACCCCGATCTGGACTATGCCGCCCTGGCCGGCCAGACCATCTCGGTCGCTGCCTCCCCCACTCCCCATGCTGAGATCCTGGCGATTGCCAAAGACCTGCTGGCTACCAAGGATATCACCCTGGACATCCAGGAATACAGCGACTACGTCGTACCCAATAATGTAGTAGAGGACGGTACCGTCCTGGCGAACTACTTCCAGCATGTCCCCTATCTGGACGATTTTAATGCCGAAAACGGCACCCATATCGTTTCCGTTGCCGCGATCCATGTGGAGCCCCTGGGACTGTACGGCGGTAAGCAGGCAAACCTGGACGCACTGAAGTAAGCGGATAATTATGATCGAGATCAAGAATCTATCCAAGACCTATTCCCTTTCGGATGGCAGCGTTGAGGCGTTGAAGAACGTCTCGCTGACCATCCCGGACGGGGATATCTATGGAATCATCGGCATGAGCGGCGCCGGCAAAAGCACACTGGTGCGCTGCATCAATATGCTGGAACGGCCCACCTGTGGCCAGGTAATCATTGACGGTCAGGACCTGACCGTCATGAGCGAAAAAGAGCTGCGTGCCCTGCGGCAGAGCATCACCATGATTTTTCAGGGTTTTAATCTGCTGATGCAGAAAAACTGCCTGAAGAACGTGTGCTTCCCGCTGGAGCTGGCCGGGGTAAAAAAAGCCGAAGCGACCAAAAAAGCGATGGAACTGCTGGAGCTGGTCGGTCTGCAGGATAAAGCGCAGGCCTACCCTGCCCAGCTTTCCGGCGGGCAGCAGCAGCGGGTAGCCATTGCCCGCGCGCTGGCCACCAACCCCAAGGTACTGCTGTGCGATGAAGCCACCAGCGCCCTGGACCCCAAAACTACCAACTCCATTCTGGAGCTGATCCGCAGCATCAACCAGAAGCTGGGAATCACCGTGATCATCATCACCCACCAGATGAGCGTGGTGGAATCGACCTGCCGCCATGTCGCCATCCTGGAGGAGGGCGAAGTGGTGGAGCAGGGCGAGGTAAGCCAGGTTTTCTCCCACCCGAAATCCAATGCCGCCCGCCGGCTGGTTTTCCCGGAGGGAAATCCCGAAAGCCTGCTGTGCGTGATCCCCGGCGCCCGGCTGATCCGGGTCGTCTTTAACGGAGCCGATGCCACCGGCAAGCCGCTGATCGCCCGCATGGCGACCGAAGCCGGAATCGAAGCGAATATTGCCTACGCCTCCACTCGCAGCATTGAGGGCAAGGCCTACGGCTCCATGCTGCTGAGCGTCGAGGATAAAAACGACAACCTTGACCGGGCTATCCGATACCTGACCCAGAACAGCGATGTGACCGCGCAGGAGGTGAGCCAATGCTGAGCAATCTGTTTTCCGCCGAAGTGCTTCAGGAAACCTTGGAAATCGTAAAGGGGCAGTTTGCGCTGGCCTTCTGGGAGACGCTGTATGTCACTGTTGCCGCCATGTTTTTTGCCGTACTGCTGGGACTGCCTCTGGGTGTGCTGCTGGTAGTTGGTGAAAAAAACGGACTGGCTCCCCTGCCCGGCTGGCTGATGAAAACGCTGAATGTTATCATCAACCTGCTGCGTTCGGTACCGTTTTTGATCTTGATGATCCTTCTGTTTCCGTTGACAAGAGCCATCATCGGCACCGCCGTCGGTACGGCCGCTTCCATTGTACCGCTGACCATCGCCGCCTTTCCCTTTGTGGCCCGGTTGGTCGAAAGCAGCCTGCGGGAGCTGAATCCCAATATCATTGAGATGTCCCGCAGCATGGGCGCTTCCCCCCTGCAGACCATTGTCAAGGTGATGATCCCCGAGGCGATCCCCTCGCTGATCTCCAACGCTACCATAGCCATTACCACCATATTGGGTTATACCGCCATGAGCGGTATTATCGGGGGCGGCGGCCTGGGTAAAATCGCCATCAACTATGGTTATTACCGCTATAAGTATCTTGTTATGCTGCTGGCGGTCATTCTGCTCATCGTCATCGTGCAGGTCTTCCAAAGTGTCGGTACCCATCTTGCCGTTCGGCTGGATAAGCGCCTGAAGCAAAACCACTGATTCAATCTTCTCCTCTCCTCATATAAAAACGGCTCAGCAACCGTAATGCGGTTGCTGAGCCGTTTTACTTTATTCTTTTGGGTATTGCGGAAATGGCAAATGCCTTACCCCGGATTCTTTCGAAACGCTCCGCAGTCTTTGCAAACCACACCGTGAAAGGTCCGCCATGGCTTTTCAGCCCGGGAACGGAAATTCACAGCTGCCGACGGGGCGGATACGCAAAGCCGTGCAGCTGCGGGGCCCAAACACCTCGCTCATCCGCCGGCAGAAGTCACGCTCCAGCGCCCGCGGCACCAGCGCCTGCACCGTACCGGCAAAACCGCCGCCGTGAACCCGCCATCCGCCCGCCCCCTTCAGCAGCTCCTCGCAAAGGGAAAGCGCCAGCGCCAGGCTGCGCTCGCCGGAATCGGCGGGGAAAATATTTTGCAGACGGAAGAAAGAGGATTCCCCGGAAGCGAGCATCTCCTCCAGATAGGCGTCAGGCGTTTCCTGCCGGAGCGCGGCGGCCATGCGGGGGACCCGTTCATTTTCTGCAAAAAAGTGCATTGCCCGCAGAATAGCGCGGTCGGAAACGCGCCCGCGCAGTGCCGGCAGTTCCGCTTCAAAGCGCCCCGGCGCCACTTCCCGGAGCGTACGGCAGCCAAAGCAAGCCGCCACCTCGCGCATCTCCCGCGGGATCGCGGCGTAGTCTTCGGTCAAGTCCGAGTGACTGCCTCCGGTATTGACCACATAAAGCGACATCCCCCATTTTTCAAAGCCGCAGGGGATGTTTTCCACCACAGGCGCCTGCGGGCAGAGAAAATCGATAGAAACGGCATTCCCCACCGCCGCCGCCATCTGGTCCATCAGGCCGCACGGTTTGCCGAAATACTCGTTTTCGGCATACTGGCCGAGGCGCGCAAGCGGTACCGGCGGGATAGTGCCCTCATTGTAAAGCCGGTTCAGAATCTCCCCCATCAGCAGCTCAAAGGAGGCGGAGGAGGAAAGCCCGGAGCCGGTGGGCACACCGGAATCGGTATAAGCCAAAAAGCCGCCGGCGGCGTACCCTTCGCGGGCAAAACCCGCCAGAATCCCACGGATCAGCGAGGGGGAATGGCCCCGTTCCGCCGGATAATGGGCAAGATCCCGCCAATCGATGGGCGGCAGCGGGTGGGAGGAGGAAGCGATCTTGATGGCGCCCTGCGGCTGCGGAGAGACGGCGGCCAGCTTATCCAGCGTCACGGCCGCCGCCAGCACCCGCCCGTTCTGATGATCGGTATGGTTACCGCCCAGTTCGGTACGGCCGGGCGCGCTGAAAAGACGCACCTCTTCCCTTTCCCCAAACTGCCGGGTGAAGCATTCCAGCAGCTCCAGGTAGCGCTGCCGGTGCGGCGCCGGATCATCGGTAACATAAAGCCGGCAAAGTGCGGCATCACAGGCTCCTGTGTTAAATGCATTTTGCCACTGGACAGCAGACGGCATACTTGTTCCTCCCTGATCAGACCGGATTGAGGGTAAAGCGCATCACGACCGGGTTATGGTCCGAATAGGTAAATCCGGTCTGGACATTTTCAAGGTATGTAACGGTAACATTGTCACTGACGATAAAGCCATCCACAATAATGGTAAAGTTCCCCTCTTCATAGGGGATATCGCAGTTGCGGCAGGTGGGCCGCTGCTCCCCGCAGGTGTAATCGGTACAGCGGATAAGTCCCTTGGGCAACATATCGATGGGGAATGGCTGCGCCCAGCCGAATTCAGCGGTTTCGCTGCCGTTGAGTTGCTGGGTGGAATCTCCGGTAAAATCGTGATTGAAGTCTCCGCCGCAGACGCAGTAGTTGCCGGCGCGGTATTCCTCCAGCATATCGCTAAACAGCATATTCATCTGGGCGGCGCGGATCTCATCGCTGCCGCCGTAGGCGGAAAGATGAACATTATACAGCACCAGCTCTCGGCCGTTTTCCACCGGGATGCGGGAAACGGTATAGCAGCGGTCCAGGTCCAGGAACCTGGAAAACCCGGTGGAAATGGGCAGGCTGCGGCGCAGCGCAGAAGTCACAGCCACATTGCTGAAGGTGACCATGCTGCTGTTGGAGCTGCCGTGCGGCTGCGTAAAGGGGTACATCAAGAAAGCGGAGTGATAATTGACGGCGGAAACTTCGGCGCTCTGCGGAAAAGCGGCGCGCAGCAGCTCCTGCTGGTCAATGTGGTAGCTTCGGGTGGAATCAAAATCCACCTCCTGGAACAGTACAAAATCCGGCTTTGCCAGAGAGACCTGCTGGGCCGCCTCGTTGACACAATCGGTAACGCTTTGGGGACTGGCTGCCCAGGATTGCGTGCCGCCATCCATAAAGAAAGTGAAATCATCGGTATAAGCGCCAAAACCGATATTCTGCGTCACGACGGTATATTCCCTATCCGTGCCGGCCGAAGCAGCAACCTCCTGGGGGTTCCGCGGCGCCAGCGCCTGGCGGTCTGGTATGCGGTCATAGCTGAGGATGACATAGAGCAGATAGATGACCGCCGCCGCCAGAATGACCGCCAAAAGGATCAGCAGGAACTTGAACAGCTTTTTCATTTCTTCTCTCCTCCCTTGTCGTGTCGGTCCGGTTACAGCAGCTGCAGAATATCCTCATCGTCGACCGGTTGGGGCGGGGCTGCTGCGGCAGTCTCCCGATAGCCGCTCATAATAACCCGGAACAGCTCCTTGGTGGAGGGCGGCGTATAGCTGATCGCGTTTGCACCCGCTTCTATGGTTTTTGAGATGGATTCTTCGGTAGGGCCGCCGGTCGCGATGATGGGAAGCGTGGGAAACCGCTCCCGGATAATCCGCACGACCTCGGCTGTACGCTCGGCCGCGGAAACATTCAGCACCGACGCTCCGGCGGCCAGACGGGCCTCAATATCGTAATTTTCGCCGGTAACAGTCGCGATGATCGGAATATCCACTACTTTTTTCATGCTTTCCACCGTCTCGTTGCGCATGGGGGCATTCACCACTACACCAAACGCGCCCTGCGCTTCGGCATCCTTGGCCAGCATGACGCTGCGCAGGCCGTCTGTAACGCCGCCGCCTACCCCGCACACCACCGGAATGGAGGAGGCGGAAATAATGGCATCCATAATGACCTGCTGCGGGGTAAAGGGATAGACCGCCAGCACAGCGTCGGCATTACAGTTGCGGATGATGGCGATATCGGTGGTAAAAACCAGCGATTTGATCCTGCGCCCCATGATAACAATGCCGCTGGCACGCCGGATCACCGAAGGCAGGGCAAGACTGTTGTGGTCGCGCAGGGCGCTGTGAATAAAAGCAGGCTGTTGTTTTTGAGCCATAGGTACCTCCTTTACGGTCGTTCAATCGTTTGGGAAATGGTTGCGGCGCTTTGATGCGCTCCGCCCGGCTGAATAATAAAATGGAAAGTATATCCTCAGTATACAATACGGAGTAATAAAAATGTTGGAACAAAATCAGGAAATCCTCCGCAGGGCGGGTTTTCCGTTTTGTATATGGCTTTTGGGGCTTAATAAAATGTGGCGACCTCCTGCTCCGGTTCCTCCGCCGGGATGCAGGCGGTGACCGAAAGCACCGGCCCGCGCCGGCCGTAAACGGGGCTGTACTGCACCGAGATATTGGCGGTAACGGTGTACCAGCCGCCGTTTTCCAGCTTTTCGGGGTTGTAGCCGGTACACGCCAATCCCATAAAGGTGATATCCTCGACGCAGCAGGTCATCACATGGCGGCCGCAGACAAAGCAGTTCTTCAGGCTCTTGTGGCGGGTCACCGCCCGTCCCTTGAACCGGACCGTTTTTCCCTGGTATTTCTGCATTTCCTCGGTGAGATCCCGGTACCAAACGGCAAAATCGGCATCCGCGATCTCGATAATCGGCGCTTCGATATCAAAGGGGAGCGGGTCCTCAATCTCATCGTAATCGAAGCTGCCGTCCACATAGTCATAGCCGATTTCGGTACGGCGGCTGACCCCGCGGACCACCTTGTGGATCTCCGTTTTGTCGGCGCCCACCGGCGCGCGGTTCAGCAGAACCATCTCGCAGCTGGTCAGCTTATCCACCATCAGGCTGCGCATATTGGTGTTATAGCTCAGGAAAGTATTGTAATCCGCCAGCATGACTTCCTGGTAGATCATCCATCCGGCAGGCATCTGCTCGTACAGGCGCTGCAGCTGCCACATCCCGTTATATTCGATCACCACGCGATCCACCCGGTGGATCTTCTGCCATTCGCCCAAGCGGGCAGTTGTCAGCTCCTCCTCGCTTTCTATGGGCAGGATGTGAACGTTTTTCATCAGCGGATGGGAAAGGTCGTACTCCTCCTCCCCCTCCTCACAAAGCACCAGCAGGGTGTGTTCGCCGGAATTGAACTTTTTGTCCTCCAGCGTTTCCCGAATAAAGCGGGTCTTGCCGCCCTCCAGAAAACCGGTAAAGAGGTACACCGGTATCTCGACAGGTTTTGCCATGGTTCTTTCCTCCCGTCAGTTGAGATGGAACAGCGAAGCCAGCGTCTCTTCCTTCAGTTCGGCGCCGATGACACAAAGCCGACCGGTCACGCCGGCGGGGCCGTTGCGGACCTCCACCTCCCCGGGAACGTAATCAAAATGCAGCCAACGGCCGTCAGTCCCGGCCACAATGCCCTTGGCACGCAGCACCTGGCCATAATCGCCGGTATCCAGCGCCTGCAAAGCAGCGGACAACTCCGATTTTTCATAGGGGTGAGCCGTCTCCCGGCCCCAGCTGGTGAACACTTCATCCGCGTGATGATGCTCGTGGTCATGGCAGCCGCAGTCACAACCGTCCCCGTGATGGTGGTGATGCTCATGCTCGTGACAGCCGCAGTCACAACCGTCCCCGTGATGGTGGTGATGCTCATGCTCGTGACTGCCGCAGTCGTAGTCGTCCTCGTGATGGTGGTGATGCTCATGCTCGTGACTGCCGCAGTCGCAGTCATCCTCGTGATGGTGGTGATGTTCGTGTTCCTGCTCCTCCGCCAGCTCCTCCAGGGCGGCAGCCAGGGTATCGCGACGCTCCATGGCGGCCAGCAGCTGTTTGCCGTTCAGTTCGTCCCAGGGGGTGGTTACAATAGTCGCGGCGGGGTTCTTTTCCCGCAGCAGCGCCACACAGGCATCCAGCTTTTTCTGCTCCATGCCGGCGGTACGGCTGAGGATGATGGCACTGGCGTGTTCCACCTGGTTATTGAAAAATTCGCCGAAATTCTTCATATACATTTTAGCCTTGGCGGCATCCACCACGGTGGTAAAGCCGTTCAGGACAACCTCTTGGATACCGAGATCCTGCACGGCGCGGATGACGTCGCTGAGCTTTCCAACACCGGAAGGTTCGATGAGGATACGGTCGGGGTGATAGGTTTCCAGCACCTGGCGCAGCGCCTTGCCGAAATCGCCGACAAGGCTGCAGCAGATACAGCCGCTGTTCATTTCGGTAATATTGATGCCGGCCTCCTGCAAAAAGCCGCCGTCAATGCCGATCTCGCCGAATTCATTTTCGATAAGGACGATCTGCTCTCCGGTATAGGCCTCGGCGATCAGCTTTTTGATAAGGGTGGTTTTGCCCGCCCCGAGAAAGCCGGAGAAAATATCAATTTTAGTCATTCAAAGCATCTCTTTTCCATGGTTTTATTGATCCGATCGTTGAATTTATATTATACCACTTTTGTCAATTTTTCGCAATGCTTATACCACCTGCAGCAGGTAAAACTTGAGATAATCAGTTTCCGGCACACCGGGCAGAATGGGATGATCCGGCGCCTGCTGGCGGGCTTCGATCTGGCGCAGCGTCACACCGGCATCCTGCGCGGCTTCCCGCAGCATCCGGCGGAACATCTCGTCGCTCATGAAATGGGAACAGGAACAGGTGGCCAGATAGCCGCCCCGCGGCAAAAGGCGAATCGCCTTCAGATTGATCTCCTTGTAGCCGTGGTATGCCCTGTCCGCCGTCGCCCGGCTTTTGGTAAAGGCGGGCGGGTCAAGGATGATATAATCATAATCGCATTTCTTCTCCCGGGCCATCCGGGTCAGCAGGTCAAAAACATCGGCGCAGAGGTAATCCAGATTGGTAAGCCCGTTCCGGCGGCCGTTTTCGGCGGCCAGCTCCAGCGCAAACTGCGAAACATCCACCGCCGTAACATGGGCCGCCCCCGCTGCCGCTGCGTTGAGCGCAAAGGCCCCGGTATGGGTAAAGCAATCCAACACCCGCCGGCCCTGTGCCAGCCGCGCCGCCGCCTGCCGGTTGTATTTCTGGTCCAAAAAGAAACCGGTCTTTTGCCCCTCGATGTAATCCACATCATAGCGCAGGCCGTTTTCGGTAATGATGACGTGCCCGTTCAGATCGTCCCGGAGTCCCTCCAGAGGATAAAAGCCCTTGTTCTGCCGCAGACCCTCCAGCTCCCGGATCGCTACATCGTTGCGCTCGTAGAGGGCGGCGATCTCGGCACCGTCCTCCCGCAGGCCCTCGACCAGCGCCCGGAACACCCACTCCTTGCGCTGTTCCATACCAAGGGAAAGGGTCTGGGTGACCAGGACGTTCTCAAACCGGTCCACCGTAAGGCCGGGGAACTGATCCGCCTCACCGAAAATCAGGCGGCAGCAGCGGTAATCCGCCGGACCCATCACCGTTTTACGGTAATCCAGCGCGTAGCGTACCCTGCGGCGAAAAAAAGCCTCATCAAAGGTATCATTGGCGTTGCGGGAAAGGATCCGTACCCGGATCTTGGAATGATCGTTGACCCAGCCGGTGCCGAGATAGCGCCCCTTGCTGCTGACAACATCCACCATATCGCCGTTGCGGTAGCCGCCCTCCACCGCGGTGATTTCCTCGCCGTACACCCACGGGTGTCCGGCGCGCAGGCTGCGCTCCGCCTTGGGCGTAACGGTAAAGACCGGAAAATCCCTTGCAATCATAGCATCTTCTCCTTGCCGAAATCTTTTATTATGATAGCTGTTTTCGGCATAAATTGCAAGGGCGCGCCGTACCCCTTGCAGTCCGGTAACGCATCGGTGTATAATCATGCTTGGAAAACCAAATGGAGGAATACGCTATGAAAACCGCAATCTGCTATTATTCCCGTCACCACGGCAACACCATGCAGGTACTGGAGGCCATGGCCCAGGAGCAGGAGATCGATCTGATCAACGTGACCTCCCGCATCGCCGCCCATCTGGAGCAGTATGACTGCATTGGCTTTGCCTCCGGCATCTATTATTCCAAATTCCACGAAACGGTGGTGGACTACGCCAGGCACTATCTGCCGCAGGGGAAAAAGGTATTTCTGGTCTGCACCCACGGCTCCGGGCATTTCAGTGGAAAATACATCAAGGACATCACCGAAGCAGTCAGACAAAAGGGTTCCGAGCCGGTAGGGACGTTTTCCTGCCGGGGATACGATACCTTCGGGCCGTTCGGATGGATCGGCGGCATCGCCAAGGGACATCCCGATGGACAGGAGCTGCAAACGGCCAAAGACTTTATTCGGCAGATAACCGCCGGCTGAGAAAGCATCCGCACCGTTTGGGAGCGCAAGGGAGGGATTCAGGTTGCATTTTGTCACAGCCAAGGGGCTCCTTTCCGCCCAAAACGGAATGAACCTGTACCGGGGCTGCCGACACGGCTGCATCTACTGCGACAGCCGCAGCGCCTGCTACCGCATGGAACATCCCTTTGAAGATATTGAGGTCAAGCAAAACGCGCTGACGCTGCTGGAGGATGCCCTGCGCCGCAAACGCCGTCCCTGCATGATTGCCACCGGCTCGATGAGTGACCCCTACACCCCGCCGGAGGAAGAGCTGCGCTACACCCGCCGCGCCTTGGAGCTGATCCTGCAATACGGCTTTGGCATAACACTGCTGACCAAATCCAGCCTGGTGCTGCGGGATCTTGATCTGCTGCAGCGCATCAACAGTCAGACCAAGTGCGTGGTGCAGATGACCCTGACCACCTGGGAGGAATCGCTCTGCCGGATCCTGGAGCCGAACGTCAGCACCACGACGGAGCGTTTTGCCGCGCTGATGAAGCTGAAGGAGGCCGGCATTCCTACCGTGGTGTGGCTTTGCCCGATCCTGCCCTTTTTGAATGACACCGCGGAAAACATAAACCGCCTGCTGGACTGCTGCGAGCAGGCCGGCGTGCGGGGGATTGTTCAGTTTGGGATGGGCGTTACCCTGCGGCAGGGCAACCGGGAATATTTCTACCGGCAGCTGGACCGGCATTTTCCCGGGCTGAAAGAACGGTATATCCGCACCTACGGCAACGCCTATGTGCTGGAAAGCCCCAACAGTCGGGATCTGCTGGAGCTGCTGCACCGCCGATGCCGGGATGCCGTCATCCTGCACGATAACCCCAGCGTTTTCCGCTACCTGCAGGAGATGGAAATCAAACAGCCGCAGCAAATGAGCCTTTATGAATAGCGCAAAGCCGGCGGAACGCCGCCCCGCAAAGGGGTACGTCCCGCCGGTTTTTTTCTTGACCTACACGGCGTACTGGCTGGTGTAAAGCCGGTAGTAAAAGCACTTTTGCTCCAAAAGGGAGCGATGGGTGCCGGTCTCCACAATCTGCCCGTCATTGATGACAAGGATCCTGTCCGCATCCACAACGGCGGAAAGCCCGTGGGCGATGGCAAAGCAGGTCCTGCCGCGCATCAGCTTATCCATCGCCTTCTGGAGCAGCATCTCGGTACGGGTATCCACATTGGAGGTCGCCTTATCCAGAATGAGCAGCCGCCCTCTGCCTTGAAACGCCTGAGTACCGCTTCTCCTTTTCTCCGCGCGGCTCACTCCTCCGGCAGCGCAGCCGTTTCCTCCGCCGGGAAGATGGACGCCGCCTGCTCCTCCGGCAGGTTGGCAACCCTGCGCAGCTTGCGCTGGATCTGGCGGGTACGCACCCCCACCAGCTTATCCAGCTCGCTGCTGGCCTGCTCCAGCCGGGACTGCGTCATGGCCAGGGCGTCGGCAAACTTGTCAAACTCGGTCTTAACCGCGCCGAGGATCTGCCAGACCTCGCCGCTGCGCCGCTGGATGGCTATGGTACGGAAGCTCATCTGCAGCGAATTGAGCAGCGCCGCCATGGTGCTGGGACCGGCAAGGTTCACCCGGTAATCCCGCTGCAGCGTCTCCACCATCCCCCGGCTCACCACTTCGGCATACAGCCCCTCAAAAGGCAGAAAAAGAATGCCGAATTCAGTGGTATAGGGCGGGCAGATGTATTTATCCCGGATATCCTTGGCTTCCGCACGTACGGTAAGCAGCAGCTGCCGCACCGCCGTTTGAATCTCCTCCGGCGTGCCGCTGTCGTAGGCGTCCCGCAGGGCGGCATAGCTTTCTCCGGGGAATTTGGCGTCGATCGGCAAATAGACAAAGCTGCCGTCCTCCGCCGGCAGTCGGACGGCGTATTCCACCACATTGCGGCTGCCCGGCACAGTAGCGACATTCTTATCGTACTGGTCGGGCGTTAAAATATCCTCCAGAATGGCACCGAGCTGTACTTCGCCCAGAATGCCGCGAGTCTTGACGTTGCTCAGCACTTTTTTAAGGTCGCCGACCCCCTGGGCCAGCGTCTGCATCTCGCCCAGGCCCTTGTATACCTGCTCCAGCCGTTCGTTCACCAGCCGGAAGGATTCGTTCATCCGGTCGTTAATGGTTTTTTGCAGCTTTTCATCCACCAGGGCACGCATATCGTCCAGTTTTTTGTTGTTATCCTCACGGATGGTATACAGCTGCCGTTCCATCGTCTCGCGGACCGCCTCCAGACCGCGTGCAGTCTGCTGAGAGTAGGTGGCAAGCCGATTTTCAAACAGCAGCAGTTTATCCTGCAGGTTTTTGCTGTCGCTTTCGGCCTGCCTGCGCTGGTTTTCCATCTGGTATTTGCCCAGCGCCAGTACATCCTCCTGCAGTGAACGCTCCAGCTCCCCCTGCATCTGCTGCAGCAGCCGTGCGGTCTCGTCCCCCTTCTGCCGGCTGAGGGTGGCCACCAGCAGCCACACCAGCAGAATGAGAATCAACGCCGCCGCGGCCAGCAAAATATAATAAACGGTCGTCTGTTCCATCAGGCTCTTCTCTCCCCTATCGCTTGTGATATTCATAGTATAGCACAAATGTTCTTTTTTGTACAGTTTCCATTACCGATACGCCCAAAGCAAACGGATACCCGGTACAAAACCGGATATCCGTTTGAAATGACTGTATCGGTTCCCTCAGCTTTCCCGCTTTTTACGGGAAGCCCGGACGACATTAAGGGTAATGATCCCTGCCACACAGGCGCCGAGGAACATCGGCATGATCATGGCGCTGTACTTTTCATCTGCCGTCAACACCTCGGCCCATTTGCCGTCGATATACAGCGACATTTCGGCGCCGACATAGTTGTAGTACTCGCAGCGGGCCAGCTCCTCCTCGGTGGGATAGGCGGTGGGATCCTCACGGGTCTCCTCGTCCAGCTGCTCGTACACCAGCCGGTTGGGCGTGGAATAACCGATGGCTTCGGTATTGGCCAGGCCGACCTCCGGCTCCAGCATAAAGTTGATATACATCTCCGCCAGTTCCCGCTTTTGGCTTTCCACCGGCACGCACAGACAGTCGGTAAAGATATTGCTGCCCTCCATGGGGATGGAAAAGGCCAGATCGGGGTTATCCGCGATCATCGTGACGGCATCCCCGTTAAAATAGGGCGCAATGGCCGCTTCCTCGCCGATCATTTTATCAAAGATCTCATCGGCGACATAGGCCTGGATTACATTTTTCTGCGCTTTCAGCAATTCCACCGCTTTATCCACCTGCTCGGTGGTCTCGGCGTTGATGGGCGCGCCCATATACTTAAAGGTGATGCCGAACGCATCCTTGGAGTTATTGATCATCAGGATGTTATCCATGTAGGCCTCACTCCACAGCGCGCCCCAGCTGGCCACGACCGATTCATCCTCCACCAGCCGGGTATTGTAGATAAGCCCCAGAACGCCCCAGGTATAGGGTACCGAATACTCATTGCCGGGATCGTAGGACTGGTTCAGATAGATATCCTCGATGTTGTGCAGATTAGGGATATTGGAAAAGTCAAGCTTCTGCAGCATTCCCTCCGCGATCATACGGGAGATCATATAGTCAGAGGGGATGACGATATCATAGCTGGTACCGCCGGTTTTCAGCTTGGCGTACATCGATTCATTGGTATCGTAGTTGGAGTAGATCACCTTGATGCCGGTGACCTCCTCAAAGGCCTTGTTGACATCCAGCGAACCGTCGGCGCCGTCAGAGATATATTCGCCCCAGTTGTAAACGCTGATGGAGTAACCCTTGTCCTGATAGCGGCCGTAGTAATCCATATCCAGCGCCGAGGTGTCAATACCGGTCCCCTCCGCCAGCGCCCGGACGGTGCCGAAGCCGGGGAAGGCCAGCACCAACGCTGCCAGCAGAGAAAGGATACGCTTTTTCATTCCCGCTCCTCCTTTCCCATCATCTGCTTTTCCTTTTTGGCAGAATAGAAGTTGCTAAGGAGCAGCAGCGCCAGCACCACTACGAAAATGATCGCTGTCAGGGCGTTGATCTCCGGGCTGACATGTTTTCTCACCATCGAAAAGATGGTGACCGGCAGCGTTTGGGAGGTCGCGCTGGAAACAAAGTAGCTGATGACGAAATCATCCAGCGAATAGGTAAACGCCATCAAAAAGCCGGATACCATGCCGGGCATGATCTCGGGGATCACCACCTTGTAGAACGCCATGCGGGGGCTGCAGCCCAGATCCTGCGCCGCCTCAAAGGTGTAACGGTCCATCTGCCGCAGCTTGGGCAGCACGTTCAGGATAACATAGGGCGTGCAGAAGGTCACGTGCGCAATGATCAGGGTCAAAAAGCCCAGCTGCAGCTCCGGCAATTGCAAAAAGGAAAATGCCGTCCCGCCGATCCAGGTATTGAACTTCTGGATGCCGTTGCTGAAGGAAACAAACAGCAGCAGCATCGAAACACCGGTAACGATCTCCGGGTTAAGAATAGGCAGATAGGTCACGTTCATTACAATGGATTTGAACCATTTACGGCGCATGGCATAGATCCCGACAGCCGCCATGGTGCCCAATACCAGCGCAATGACCGATGCCGCCAGCGCAATGATAAGGGTATTGCGCAGCGAGGAAAGGATCAGCTCATTGTGGAACAGTTCCCGATACCAGTGCAGGGAAAACCCTGTCCAGTTGGCACGGGATTTGGACTCGTTGAAGCTGAATACGATGAGAACGAGAATGGGCAGATACAGAAACACGAATACCAGACGGGTATAAAGCTTAGCATACCATTTCATATCATCATCCCCTCCCTGTCCTCACTGTCCTCGAACTGGTTCATCAGACTCATAACCAGCAGGATAAATACCATAAGCACCAGCGAAACAGCCGAACCCAGGTTGGGGTTGTAGGCATTGCCCAAAAACTGTGTTTCAATCAGGTCGCCGACCATCATGTTGGAGCCGCCGCCCAGCATACGGGAGATGATAAAGGTGGAAACCGACGGCACGAATACCATTGTGATACCGGTGGTCACGCCGGGGATGGAAAGGGGAAGCACCACACGGGTAAAGGTATTCCAGGGATTCGCGCCCAGGTCCCCCGCTGCCTCCAGTGTATAGGGTTCTATCTTGGTCATGATGGAGTAGAGCGGAATAACCATAAAGGGAAGATAATTATACACCATGCCCAGCACCACGGCCCCCTGGGTATAGATCATCTTAAAGGGGCCCATGCCCAGCACCTCCAGAATGCTGTTGATGACGCCGTTGTTTTCCAGCAGGGTCATCCAGGCGTAGGTGCGCAGCAGAAAGTTGGTCCACATGGGCAGCATCACCAGCATGACCAGCGTACGCTGATTGTTGGCATTATAGCGGCTCATGATAAAACCCAAAGGATACGCAATCACCAGACAGATGGCAGTAGCCAGCAGCGAGAGCCAGATGGAGCGAACAAATACCGCGGTGTAATCGGAAACCTTGGCGACATTGGCAAGCGTAAAGCTGCCGTCGGTACCGGTCAGGCCATACACCGCCACCAACGCCAGGGGCACCACCACAAAAATAGCCGACCATACAATGTAGGGTACCGAAGAAAAGCGAAATTTCATGGCTTATTCCTCCGTACGCTTCATAATGTGGATATCCATCGGCGCGACATTCATCCCGATCAGAGTGCCCGGTTCCACATATTGGGTCGTGTGGATCTTCCATTTATATCCCATAGCGTCCACCATGATCTCGTAATGGACGCCCTTAAAGATGACCGATTCCACAATGCCGGAGATCTTGCCCTGATCCGCTGGGACGATCTTGAAGTCCTCGGGACGGACAACGACCTGCACCCGCTCTTTGGACTGGAAGCCCTTATCCACACAATCAAAGTAGTCGTTGGCGAATTCCACCAAAAAGTCCTTGTGCATAATGCCGTCAATAATGTTGCTTTCCCCGATGAAATCGGCAACGAACGCATTGCACGGCTCGTTATAGATATCCTGCGGCGTGCCGATCTGCAGGATGTTGCCGTCCCGCATGACCACCACCCGGTCGGACATGGTCAACGCTTCCTCCTGGTCGTGGGTCACATAGATAAAGGTGATCTCCAGCGCCTGTTGGATGCGTTTGAGCTCAATCTGCATCTCCTTGCGCAGCTTCAGGTCCAAAGCGCCCAGGGGCTCATCCAACAGCAGCACCTTGGGGCGGTTGACCAGCGCACGGGCAATAGCCACGCGCTGCTGCTGCCCGCCGGAAAGCTGATTGATGTGGCGTTTGTCGTAGCCGGAAAGGCCAACCAGCTTCAGCATCTCCTTGACACTGGCCCGGCGCTCCTTTTCCGGCACCTTGGCGACCTTCAGGCCGAATTCCACATTTTCGTACACGTTCAGATGCGGGAACAAGGCATACCGCTGGAACACGGTATTCACCTCGCGCTTGTAGGGTGGCAGATCGTTGATGCGGACACCACCAAAAAAAACATCACCTTCCTTGGGCTGGATAAATCCGCCGATGATCCGCAGAGTGGTGGTCTTGCCACACCCCGACGGCCCAAGAAAAGTAATGAATTCCTTGTCCATGATGTCCAGGTCAATCCCCTTGAGGACCGGCTCGTCATCATAATCCACTCTGATTCCACGCAGGCTGATCAAAGCATTTTCTTTCATTTCAACATCCTCCTTTTGCGGTAATCTGCAGGCCCTCACACCTGCCGCAGCCGCTATTGCACCGTCCCCGCAAAAGGTTTTTAGGAATCCCGCCAACGGATTCTTTCAGATGGGCATATACGGTCTGCCTTTTCATGAACAGATTGTTAAAATGCAATATCCAATATATCATATTCTGACATAATGTCAATATATTTTTGCAGATTCCTGAATTTCCAGGATCAAATAACAGATGAACTTTAAAATCCTCCTGTTTTCTCCGTTTTTCTTACGAATTCTTCATTTGAACTTTTATGGATTTATCCCTTTTCAGCAGCGAAAGGAGCCACAGAACCTCCTCTTTTTTCAAACCGCCGATCAGCAGAAGGATCCCGGTGAAGCAAGCAAGATACAGCAGCACAAGCAGCACCAGCGGCAGAGCCTCGTACTGGTGGGACAAAAGCGCGCCAAAAAACGTTCTGAGCAGCAGCCAGCTGCCGGCTAAGCTCGCTGCGCTGAGGACCCATTGGGGCAGCTGCAGCCGAAAACCGTTGACACGTACAAGCCGGGCGGCACTCAAAGTAAAATTCAACAGTTCCGTGGCCGCGATGGAAAACAGATAGCCTCCCACTCCGTACCGCGGAATCAGGAGCCATACCAGTACCAGACCGGTCGCAGCGTCAAAGATATTGTACCGCATATTGGCGCGGTACTCCCCTACGCCCTTCAGCATCCCGTCCACCAGCGTATCCATATACATAACCGGCACCAGCGGGGCCAGCATCCGGATATAGCGGCCTGCGGCGGATTCGTGATAGATCAGTTCCCCCAGCGGCTGGGCAAAAAAGAAGCAGACGCCCCCCACCGCCATAGCAAACATCAGTCCCAGTCGGTACAGCCGCTCCAGCATATAGCTCAGGTTTTTCAGTCGGCCCTGCACCTGCGCCTCCGTCAGCTCCGGCACGATAAGATCCGCAATAACAATGATAAGGGCCGCCGGGAACAGCAGCACCGGCAGCGACATTCCCTGAATGACCCCGTAGGCGGCCAGGGCCGCTTCCGTCCCACCGCCGAACAGCCGCAGCCCCCTTGGTACCAGCAGGTGCTGCGCTGTGGAAAGCGCCGATCGGGCATAGCTGCTGAGCGAAAGCGGGACGGTAATCCGCAAAAGAGGCAGCAGCATCGAACGGCGGCAGCGTCCCGGAGCGCGGGGCAACCCTGCGATCAGCAGAAGCAGCAGCGCAATAAAGGAGTAGACCTCCGATGCAAGCATTCCCAGCGTCAACGCTCCGCAGGCATATTCCAGACCATAGCCGCCCAGCCGCATCAGCGCCAGAACGGTACAGCCAATGCGCACCAGCTGTTCGGTAAGCTGTACCACCGACATTTTGACCGATTGATGCATCGCAATAAAATAACCGCCCATGGCGGAGGAACAGGCGACGAACGGCAGCGCAAAGGCCAGCACACGCAAGGAGAGGACGGTACGCTCGTCGCCCGCCCATCCGGCCGCCGCGGGCGCCATGAAATATAGAAGCAGCATAGCGGCAGTACCAAAAACAGCGCTGTATCCCACCGCGCAGCGAACCGCCCGCCGGATTGCAGGCTCATCCCTGCGGCCAACCTGCTCGGCAACCAGGCGGGTCGCCGCCAGGCGAATCCCGGACTGTGCCACAGTAGTGGCCAGCGTATAGACCGACAGCACCAGCTGGAACAGCCCAATACCGGCCGC
>SFLS01000047.1 GCA_004554485.1 Oscillospiraceae bacterium
GGCCGCGTCGATGCAATGGCCCCTTCGGGGTCAATGCAGCGTCGGGCCCGGCTGCCTTTCTCTCCCGCACAGAGAGAATGTGAGGGCGGTTTGGGGCCGCCCCTGCGCGCTCACCCGCTCACCCGGCCCCGGCCGCACTGGCCATTCGGCCGCGTGGCCGTCGCCGGGCTTCGGGGTGGCCCTTGTTGCGGCGTGCTACGCGACGAGCGCGGAAACCATGGCGCGATTGCCCAGGCGAAAGCATGGCCACCAAGAAAAGCAATCCAGGCGAATTAGCGCGGCGGGGGGAGGCCCCGCCGCTTACAAAAACCTGTATTTTGTACAATTCGCCAGCGGGCGAACTGAACAAAACACACGGGTTTTTGTATAATTCGGACACGGTGTAATTCGTCACAAAGTGAACCGGCCATGCTTTTCCGCTTGGGCAATGGGCGGCCTTTGTGGGAACCTCCCCCATCCCCCCAGCCCCCTTCCCCGAGGGGAAGGGGGAGCCGCCCCCATTCCCCCCCGCCCCCTTCCCCGAGGGGAAGGGGGGAGCGTGCTCTGAAGGGGTAGCCATTCCATCCAGCCGTCAGAAGGCAGCGCCCATAAAAAGCGAAACCATAAAAAAAAGCGTTCCTTTCCCCCGTCTCACCGACCGCCGAAAAAAAGGAACGTGAATTATACAAAATTCTTGTTGTTGTATAATTGACAAATCAATTATACAAAACAGAGTTAATTTTGTATAATTCGCTTTTGCGTGCCGGTGAGCCGGGGCCTTGTGCTGCGCACAGCCCCCTCCTTTCCATGTTTCTTACTCGTCACTCATCTTACCACAATTTCTTCCCGTTGTCCAGTAACAAAAAGCCATTGACAAAAAAGCCGCCCGGCTGTATAATAAAGCTGTGCGACGGAGGGGAGTGTTTTTACATTCTTCCACGGGTCACTGCCCAGCCGGAAACGACTGGGCTTTGATCGTCTGCAAGCCGGTATGGCTTCCAATATACTTTCCAAGCTACTTACTCATAAAAAGGGCACGGTTGCAGCCGTGCCCTTTTTATTTGCTGTGAGAAGTTCTTCACCTTTAAGGGGGAAACGGTGGAAAGCGCCAGCGCTTCACACCGTTTCCCCCTTACTGCTGCGAAAGCCTACCCCTTTCAAGGCTCCCCAATATCAGCCGCTGCGAGAATCACAACCCCGCACTCGTTGCCCTGCGGCTTGTCCGTGCGCAGCTCTCTTCCGACCTGTGACAGCACGCGCAGCGTCTCGCTTGCCGTCTTGCAAAGCTGCGGGAGGTACTCGCCCGACTCTGCAACGCGCTCCTCCATATCCTCGGACATATCCCGTACCAGCCCAGACAGGGAGACGTAGGCGCTCACAAGGCAATCGTAGGCCTCATTCACGCCGTCCGGCTCGTAGGAAGGTTTTCCACCAAGTGCCTCCTCGGCCTCTTTGAGAACATCCTCCGCAGGCCTGCCGATCACGAAGTCCTCGCAGACATTTTTCACTTCTTCCACTTTCTCACCCCCTTTCGCTGCCGCTCGTCCAGCACATCTGCCAGAGCATACAGCGCCGTAACAGCCGGGTCTGTATGCCGCAAATCCCGCTGCACTGCGGAAAGGTCTCCCGTCCGCTTGTACTCGTTGACGGCGTACACCTTCCGCATACTGTGCGGGCTGAGATGAGCATCCAGCTTTTTTCCGTCGATCCGGTACAGCGTGGCAGCCCGGCGCAAATCCTTGTAAACCGTCGTGCGGCTCCTGTGCTTTGTCTCCGCGCAGCGACCGGGCCAAACATAAATTGCCCCGGCCTGCTGCAGCATCCGCAGCCGCAAATCCTTGCGCAGATACACCCGCCGGTTTTTCCCCGTCTTCTGCTCCCGTACCGTCACCCGCCCGTTCCCATCGTAGGCGCGGCGCAGCTGCTCCGTGTGGAGGGAAAGAACATCGTTTATGCGCAAGCCCGTGCTCATGGAGACCTCCAGAGCAAGCCGATTCTCTGGCATCAGCGCCGTGAGTATCAGCCTAACGGCATCAGGATTCGCCCATTCTGACCGCATTTTCTCCCCCTCTCAACAATCCCAAAATTGATGACTCGGCCAAATCGCGCTCATTCAGAACGCGCACAAGAACGCCGTCCATCCCATCAATGGAACCCAGCCACCCGCCGCACTGTGCCTCACTTTTCAACAAAGGCAGCAGCTGCTCATCTGGCAGGCGAAGCACTACATTTTGTGGTTCCGGGATTTTGCCGCCATGGATATAGTACCGGCCACCGAGGGGGCCACTTTCGCCCGCTTTTTTCCCCGTGCTCTCATCGTCCCACAGCCGGGCCCCCTGCTTGCTTATGTACTTGCAAAGGTACGCAGCAGCGCCGCAGGCATCCCCATACAGAAAGATCGCCGTGCTGAAACCATACCGCCATTCAGGGACGTTATAGATCGGGTGCCCCTTCCCGTCCGCGTGGCCGCTGTCCACGAGCCGCAGCGCAGAGGAGTTGCAGAGAAAATGGTAATGATACCCGGCGCTGGCGTGATGTTCTTCCGGTACACCAAGATAACGCAGCCCGCTGCGCTGCACCCGGTTCCCCAGCCATTTATTCATTTTCTTGACCACCTCCGCGAGCTCTGCCCGGCCCGGGACTTTTTCCGGGTCAAAGGTCACCGTCACAAAAAGGTCGAACTCCCCGCAGCGTGCCAGATCATACACCCGCCGCCGCGCTCTGGCCTTCGCCCGCGCCCGGCTCTGATCAGGGTCTGAACCCCCCGCTTTCTTCGCCTCGCTGCGCCTGCGGCTTTCCGCTGCATCAATCGCAGCCCAAATCATATCCTCTTCGGCTGTCTGTTCCAGCGCAGGGACAAACCCGGGTTTCCGAAAGATCGCCCGGTTGCTCAGCGTCACCCTACCAATTGTACCATCAGGGTAGACCGTGATCCGGACATTCCCCCGGATTTCTTCGAGGGTGAATACGTTTCTTCCCATATGAGGCAATACTGTGCATATAATCAAGTATTGTCCCCGACCTTACCGTCGGGAACATACGGGAACGCTTCTTTCTTTGGGCCGACCGTTCCGCCGGGCCGCGTCGATGCAATGGCCCCTTCGGGGTCAATGCAGCGTCGGGCCCGGCTGCCTTTCTCTCCCGCACGAAGAGAATGTGAGGGCGGTTTGGGGCCGGCCGTTCCGCCGGGCCGCGTCGATGCAATGGCCCCTTCGGGGTCAATGCAGCGTCGGGCCCGGCTGCCTTTC
>SFLS01000048.1 GCA_004554485.1 Oscillospiraceae bacterium
TTCCTCCTCATTCTCCACCGGCGGCAGCGCCAGCCACCGCACCACCTCTGCGTCTATCTCAGCGCCGCCCTCGCGGAAGCGGAACGATGATCCGTCCCACTGACACACCTTCCGCATGACTGTCTTCCTCCCTCGAACACCCTCGCCCACGACAAAATCCGCGACCACGTCGCACGGATCACCCGGCGAGATGCTGCCGGGCATCCACAAGACCAGCGCGCCATGACCGGGCTCTGTGGCCACGGGCTTGAGCTCGTCCGTCAGGCCCAGCAGGTAGTCCACGGAGCAGTGCAACGTCTTGGCATATTCCGCGGCGTCCGCGGCCCGCCACGGCATGAGACCGTTACCTCGGAAGAAGTAGCCAGCCTCATCAGGGGTTTCGCCCGCGCAAACTCGCCTCAATAGCCCGACGGCCATAGGGGCTCCGTAGTCATAGCGGAGTTTCACGTCGTCGCTCAGGCCTGCCGCGTCCGCCGCCCGGACAATGCGCCGCGCCTGCGCGCACACCCTGGCGGCAGCCTCGCTCTGCGCTTTCGCCTCAGCGGCAGCATCGGATGCTTTCTTCTTTTCCTTCGCCTTCTCGTACTTTTCCCGTGCCTTGCCGCACATCTCCGTGCAAGCAGCGCCGCAGTAGCCCGCAGGATCATGCGCTCCGCCGGAGCGACATTTTAGGCAACATTTTTCGCCGCCGCAGGTTTCCCAACTGTTCGCCTTAAGGTCATGCCTAAAGAACTTATCCATGTGCAAACAGACCGAGCCGTCCGGGCATTTGAAGCGCACTGCGAGATATTCCCCGCGCTTGGCCGTATCGCGGATACGACCGGCACTGGGCGTAGTCTTAGGGCAAAGCCGCTTGATGCGCTCCTGCGTAGCCTCCGGCAGGCTGGCCAGCGCGTCCGCCGTGTCCTCCGGCAGCGCTCCGGCCTTCCATGCGTCCCGGTAGCATGATGCCAGCCCTTTCTCAATCTTCTCCAGCCTCGCCAGCTTACTCTTGCTGATGTTGCAGGCCTCCGCTACATGATCCCGCATACGCCCCGGAAACTCGTAGCCTTCCTCCTTCAGCCGGTAGAGCAGCTCCCGCACCTTCTCGGCCTGTTGGGAAATCTCCGCAGAACTAAGTTGCCTGGTGGCACTGTTGGCGTAGATCAAGCGCAGCTCCCGCAGCGCCGGAGACGCGCTGTCCTGCTCTCGGATACACGGAACTTCCCGCAGGTCAGCCCGCCCATCCTCCAGCAGCAGGCGGATAGCCGCCGCCCGGCGGTGGCCCGACACGATCACCATGTGGCCATTCTCGCCATCGCGTACCAGGATGGGTTGCTGGAGGCCGATGGTGGCGATGCTGTCAGCCAATTCGGGAATGTGGTTCAGGCGGTAAAAGTTGTTCGGGTCACTGTCCAGCAGGTCGATGTCTATATACTCGATCTGCGCCCGCCCCGTGCCCGACTCGGACACCGGCTGGGCCAGCGCCTTGGCAAAATCGCCCATGTCAAACTTTTTGGCCATCGTCTCTAACCTCCTCGTGCAAATATTCCCGCACCCACGCCCGGTAGTCCAGGGACGCCGCGCTGCGCGGGCTGTAATCTATCACAGGCCGCCGCATAAAGGTACTCTCCGGCAGCCGCTCCGTGCGGCGGATCACTGTGTTAAACACTGGCCAGCGCTGGCGCAGCAGCGCCTCGCCCTGCCGCACCGCCTCGCTGTTGTGCCACTGGCAGATCAGTATTCCGGCGATCTTGATAGCGGCATTGGCCTGCCGCATACTGGCGACTTGGGCGACCATGTCTCCCACGCCCATCAGCGAGAAGCCATCCACGACAGTAGGGATCACCACCTCGTCGGAGGCCATCAAGGCAGCGCAGCTTGCCGCTGTGAAGCCGGGAGGGCAATCGAAGATCATGTAGTCCACGCCGTCCTCCGCCGCCGCGTCGCGAAAGTCCCGGAGAGAGTGGATGCTGTGAATGCTGCTCTTGAGGGCCTTAACGTCCAGCTCGTAGAGCGTGCTCGACCCCGGAAGCAGCTGTATCCTTCCCAGGGTGTCCTGCGGGATGGTGTTGTCGCTCCACACCGCCTCCGAGCAACCCAGCAGCACGTCCGCCACGCTGGGCGCGTTGTCGGGGTCAAAATCCGGCAAGCAAAACCGCGTCAGGCTCATTTGACCGTCGCAGTCAACGATCACAGAAGTCTTCCCGGCGCGGCGCAGCACGTCGGCCAAAGTGAGGGCGGTTACGGTTTTGCCCACGCCGCCCTTCAAATTCATGATTGCTATCGTTCTCACAGTTTCGTACCTCTTTTCGCATCGTTCTATTCACCGGGACACACTCCCGGTAGGTGTAAAATCCCGTCCGCCGCTCCACGACGGCGAACCGACCCTGCGGATGCACCCACACCACCGTTCCCGGCATGAAGGGCGCGTTAAGCTCCGCGTCCTTTGCGTACCGCAGAGCGAACGGCCTGAATTTGATCACATCGCCAACCTTCATTTCACGTCTCCCTTTCCGGCCACGGGCACTCCGGGTCGTGCGGACTGATCTCACGCAGCCCGATCTGCCCCGGCGACTGCGCCCGCGCCTTCGTCTTTTGAGCTTTCCCGGCAGATGTGAAGTGCCGTAAGACAGAATGCCCGTCCGGCCCGGCCATCACGCTGAACCGCTGGTGTGCACCGTCGAAGAACATGGGCCAGCGGCCCAGGCGGCCCTCTTTCTGTTTGTCTATCTTCAGCATTCGCGACTTCGCCGGGTCGAGCGGCTCATCCAGCCACGGCACGCGATCCTTCGGGCCGGGCTTGTAGAGCAGCATCACCATGTCCGCGTCCTGCTCCAGCTGCCCCGTCTCCTTCAGGTCGTGCATGGTCGGCTCTTTCCAGCCGCCCTGCTTCTGCGGGCGGGCCAGCTGCGCCAGCTCCACCACCAGCGTCCCGCTGGACTGGGCGAATGTGTGCAGCGACATGGAGATCGCCGCCACCGCCTGCACCGATCCGGCCCGCGGGTCGGTCTCGGGCCTGACAAGCTGGACGTAGTCCACGAAGATCACGTCAAATCCGTAGGCCTTGCTCACCGTCTGTATCTGCGTGGCGGTCATGCCGCTGCCCCGCAGCAGCGTCAACCGCCGCGCCGTGAACTCCTGGCCGCCCTCGGCCACCGTCTGCCAGTCGTCCTC